>JBJKXM010000072.1:0-62219 GCA_045561575.1 Flavobacteriales bacterium | reverse complement strand
ATATAGTTTTTAATAAAGCTATTAAAATTGAAGTATCTTTGTTGTTTAAAAATTTATTACCATGAAACATTCTATAATCATACTTTTTACTTTTCTTTTTGGCTTTAAATCTCTTGTTGCTTGCAAAAAATGATTTTCAAGAAGCAATAAATCAAACAATTATTCATGATGGCATTGCTCCTATTTTTCAAAATATTTCTGCTTCTGATACATTTATCAATAAAATACTCATGAGTTTTCATTTTTCAAAAATAGCTATTTATATATTTGTATGATGAATAAATTAGTTAATATCATACCAAAATTTTTAAGTGAAATAAATAATTTTTCTAGAAGGGAAGTTACATCTTTTGCTTATCTATCTATTGAAAAAATTTTAGGTTATTCAAAATCAGATTGTATAATTCATTCTAATCATGAATTAACTAATGACAATATTATTTCTTTTGAAAATATTATTAATGATATAAAACAAAATATTCCTATTCAATATATTTTAGGCGAAGCTCATTTTTATGATCTTAAATTTAAAGTTAATTCCTCAACATTAATTCCAAGAGGAGAAACAGAAGAACTTGTTCAATATATTTTATTGCATGATTTTATTTCGGTACTAGAAATCGGAACCGGATCCGGTTGTATTGCTGTATCTATTGCAAAAAATTCTAACGCTAATATTACTGCTATTGATAATAGCATAGAGGCTTTAGAAATTGCTAAATCTAATGCGATACTTAATTCAGTTGAAATAAATTTCGAGTTAAGCGATGTTTTTAATTTTTCTGATACAAAAAAGTATGATTTAATTGTAAGTAATCCTCCATATGTCTTAGAATCAGAAAAAAAATTAATGAATAAAAATGTTCTTGATTACGAACCACACAATGCATTATTTGTAAGTGATAATGACCCATTAATTTATTATAAAGAGATTGCAAAAATTGCAACTAATAATTTGAATAAAAATGGCTTATTATTTTTTGAAATAAATGAAAAGTATTCTAAACAAATTATAGAACTGTTATCTAATCTAAATTTTGTTGATATAGAGTTGAAAAAAGATATAAATGGTAGGGACAGAATTATAAAATCTGTCTTTAAATAGTTATCTTTGATATATCTTAAACATATTTATTATGATAACAGAAGAGGAGGTTTTTAGTGCTCAAAAACATTGGTCTGATGGTCTTATTAAAATTTCAAATAATCATAAGAATAATCTGGACTACATTTCTCAAGCAATTAATCATATAGAAAGATTATATGATTATTCTGCTGGTAAAGTATTATTTAAACCAACTTTAGCAAGAGATATTCAATTTCGAAATACAAAAGAAGGGGCTCTTTCATATTTTGTTGGTAATAATGATGATTTTCCTGAAGATAATGGATTTGCTCTAAAAGGTTGGACTGATGTTAGATGGGAAAATTCAGGTATTCAAATTTTTGATAATATAGCTATTGCTATGGGGAATTATTTTTTTACTAATAATGAGGGAACTATAATGGTTGAATTTTCTTTTGTTTACAGAAAAGATGATCAAGGAAATTTAAAAATAATTTTACACGACTCACATTTGCCTTATCATAAATAAATGAATGATATTGACCGCATAAATTCACTAAGAACAGAACTAGATTACCATAATCACTGCTATTACGTTAAAGATATACCAGAAATTTCTGATTTTGAATTTGATTCTTTACTAAATGAATTGATCGATTTAGAACAAAGATATCCTGAACATTTTGATGTTAATTCTCCAACTCAAAGAGTAGGTTCTTCCTTAGTTGATGGATTTGATACTATTGATCATAAATATCCAATGTTATCTCTTGGTAACACATATTCTGAAGAAGATTTAATAGATTTTGACAATAGAATAAATAAATTAATTTCATCTGATTTTGAGTATGTATGTGAATTAAAGTATGATGGTGTTTCTATCAGTCTTAACTATGAAAATGGAAAATTAGTATCTGCAATTACTAGAGGTGACGGAAAAAAAGGAGACAATGTTATTTCAAACGTAAGAACAATAAAATCTATACCATTAAACTTAAAAGGAGATTATCCCTCGAATTTTGAAATAAGAGGAGAGATTTTTATTCCTTTAAAGGAGTTTAATGAGCTTAATATACAGAGAGAAAAAGAAAATCTTGAATCTTTTTCTAACCCAAGAAATACGGCTTCAGGTTCTCTAAAAATGTTAGACAGTTCTGATGTTGCCAGAAGACCCCTAGATTGCTATTTATATCATGTTATTGGAGAAAAACTACCTTCAAATTTACATTATGATAACCTTCAACATGCTAAAAATTGGGGTTTTAAAATTTCTTCAAATACTAAAATTTGTAAAAATATAGCTGATGTAATTGACTTTGTTAAGCTTTGGGATTCTAAAAGAGATAATTTGCCTTTTGAAATTGATGGTTTAGTTATCAAGGTAAATAATATTGATTTACAAGAAAAGCTTGGTTTTACAGCAAAATCACCAAGATGGGCCATCTCATACAAGTTTAAAGCACTACAAGCCAAAACACAATTAAAAGGAATCACATATCAAGTTGGTAGAACTGGAGCAATTACACCGGTAGCCGATTTAGAACCTGTTCAATTAGCAGGTACTTTAGTTAAAAGGGCTTCTTTACATAACGAAGATCAAATAAATAAACTTGGAATTCAAATCAATGATTATGTTTTTGTTGAAAAAGGTGGTGAAATTATTCCAAAGATTGTTTCTGTATCTCTAAAAGATCGTGACTTGTTTAATATTCCTATAGATTATATTAATAATTGTCCCGAATGTGGTTCAAAACTAATTAGATTAGAAGAGGATGCTAAACATTACTGTGTAAATACCTCTAATTGTTTACCTCAGATTAAAGGAAAATTTGAACATTTTATTTCAAAAAAGGCAATGAATATTGAAGAACTTGGACCAAAAACAATAGACCTCTTATTTGATAATAATTTAATTCAAAATATTCATGATCTTTATTCTTTAAAATATGAGGATTTACTTCCTTTTAAGAAGGATGGTAGAAAATGGGCAAGTAACGTAATTGAAGGAATTGAAAAATCAAAGACCATACCTTTTGAGAAAGTCTTATTTGGATTAGGAATTAGATATGTTGGAGAAACTGTTTCCTTAAAATTATGTAAAAACTTAAATAATATTGATAATATTATTTCCTCATCATATGAAGAATTAATAAATATTGACGAAATAGGAGAAAGAATTGCTAAAAGTGTAATTGATTTTTTTAATAATCAAGACAATCTTATTCAAATAGATAAATTAAAAAATTATGGTCTGCAGTTTAATTATAAAAGTAATGTTTCATCCGATTTGTTAAAAGATGTAAATATTGTCATTTCTGGAAAATTTGAAGGATATTCTCGTGAGGAACTAAAAATGTTGGTTGAAAAGCATAATGGTAAAAACTTATCTAGCATTTCTAAAAAAACTACATTTGTTTTAGCTGGAGAAAATATTGGCCCAAGCAAGTTGAAAAAAGCAAATCTTCTAAATATAGAAATAATAAATATTAATCAATTTTTAGAAAAAATAAGTAAATGAGTTATTTAGAAGATTTTAAAACAAAAATTGGTCAAATTGTATTTCAGAATCAATTAAAATCTAACAAGAGAAAGAAAGAAGTCTGCAACCTAGATTCTGCTAAATCAATAGGAATATTATATGATGCTACAAATGAAGAACAGATTAATCAAATTCAACCATTTGTTTCTTATTTTTTTAATTTAAAAAAAGATGTAAAAGCACTAGGCTACGTAAATGCAAAAAAATTATCATATTGTCATACCCCAAAACTTCAGTACGATTTCTTTTACTTAAAAGATTTGAATTGGTATAAGAAGCCTCAAAATTATATCATTGATAATTTTATTAAAAAAGAGTATGATATTTTGATTAATTTATGTGATAGCTCATGTATTCCAATTAAGTATTTAGTTGCAAGTTCTGTTGCAAGATTTAAAATTGGTCAACATGAAGATGGTTATGAAATTTATGATTTAATGATTTCTTTGAAAGAAGATAAATCACTAGAAAAATTAATGTCTGAAATTCAACACTATTTACAATTAATTAACAAATAACATGAAAAGAATATCTGGTACTGGAGTTGCTTTGATAACTCCATTTAATGAAGATAAAACTATCGATTATACTTCTTTAGATAAATTAATTAATAAAGTAATTGAAGGTGGAATTGATTTTTTAGTTGTACTAGGTACTACTGGAGAGGCAACATCCATAAATGAGTCTGAAAAAAAAGAGTTAATTAATTTTATAGTAAAACTAAACAATAAAAGATTACCGTTAGTTTTAGGAATAGGAGGGAACAATACGAATAAATTAATTAAAGAAATTAATAATACCGACCTTTCAGATTTTGATGCTATTTTAAGCGTTACTCCATACTATAATAAACCTTCTCAGAATGGGCTTTATCATCACTATGCTGAAATTTCAAAATCTAGTCCAATTCCAATTATTCTATATAATGTACCATCAAGAACAGGTATTAATATGAGCCCAGAAACAACCATACAACTTGCTAATGATTTTAAAAACATTATTTCCATAAAGGAAGCCTCCGGTGATATAAATCAAATAAAATATATTTTGAAAAATAAACCTAAAAATTTTGATGTTCTTTCTGGAGATGACGGTTTAACTCTTGAAATTATTCAAAACGGAGGTGCTGGAGTCATTTCGGTTATTGGTCAGTCAAATCCAGAAGAATTTTCTTCTCTTGTGAAATTTGCACTAAATGGCAAATTATCTGATGCCAAGATACTTCATGATAAATTATATGGGCTTTATCATTATTTATATTCTGAAGGAAACCCCTCAGGAGTAAAAGCTTTCTTATCTTTGCAAGGTGTTTGTAAAAACTACTTAAGACTTCCATTAGTTCCAATTAGTAGAGAATTATTTAATGATTTTAAAATTTATTTAGCAAATGAGGTTAATTAATATTCTTCTAATAATGTTTTCATTTTTTTCTTTTAATTCTTCTTCTACAAATTCTAATACTACTTCTTTCTATGATATAACTATTAATTCAATTGATGGAGATGTTATAGATTTTAGTTCATTTAAAGGAAAAAATGTGTTAATAGTAAATGTTGCTTCATATTGTGGCTTTACTGGGCAGTATAAAGCTCTTGAGAAGCTATTTACTGAAAATAAAGATAATTTAATAGTAATTGGTGTCCCATGCAATCAATTTGGTGGTCAAGAGCCTAATAATGAAAAACAAATCCGAGAATTTTGTGAAAAAAACTTTGGAGTTTCATTCACATTAACAGAAAAAGTTGATGTTAAAGGATCTAACCAGCATCCTCTATATAAATGGTTAACGAATAAAAACTTAAATGGTGTAATAGAAAGTTCAGTAAAATGGAATTTTCAAAAGTATTTAGTAAATAAAAATGGACAACTCATTAATTATTTTCTTTCCACGACACCTCCAACATCGACAAAAATTACTTCATTAATTAAACAATAATCCTTTTTTTTTCGAGTTTACTAGATATAAAAATAATTTAGGAATATCCAATTATTGAATTTATCTTTGAAAAAATTTCTTTAATGAAACAACTTTTATTCTACATTTTATTGATTACATCGGTTTTGTCTTGTAGTAAATACCAAAAGGTATTAAAAAGTGATGATGTCAATTTTAAATATAGTCAAGCTGTAAAATATTATAAAAATGCTGAATTTAATAAAGCTCTTCCAATTTTTAATGAGCTAATTCCTATTTTTAAAGGCACAAATAAGGCAGAAGAGATTGCTTTCTATTTTGCTTTTTCTCATTATTCTACAGGAGATTATTTAATGGCGTCATATCTTTTTAACAGATTTACAATTAATTTTCCAAGAAGTAAACATGTTGAAGAGTGTAAATACATGGTAGCTTATTGTCATTACCAAGAGGCACCAGAATTTTCACTTGATGCTACAAATACTACTTTGGCTATTGATAAGTTTCAAGATTTTATAGATAAATACCCTGAAAGTGATAGAGTTGAAAGATGTAATTCATTAATGGATGAATTAAGATTAAATCTTTCTAGAAAAGCATTTGCTAATGCAAAACAATACTATACTACTGAAGAATACAGAGCTGCTATAATTGCATTAGATAATGTATTAATTGACTTTCCTGATGTTGAAAACAGAGAAGAAATATATTTTTTAATTCTAGAATCGTCATACTTTTTAGCAGTAAATAGCATAATGTCTAAAAAACAAAAAAGACTAGATATGACTATTGAATATTACAATCAGTTTATTGATAATTATCCTGAAAGTAAATTTAATGAATCAGCTAAAAAGATATTTGATGTTACAAAAATTACTATTGAACAATTAAAATTAAACAAAGATGAAATTTAAAAAAACAGGCGCAGAAAAATCAACTATTACTAGAGAAGTTAATGATTTAACTGAAAAAACTGGTAATATTTATAAAGCAGTTTCTATTTTGGCTAGTAGAAGTAAACAAATCAATGAGAAAATGAAAGAAGAGCTTTTAACTAAGCTTGAAGAGTTTGCTCTTGATCAAGAACAATTAGATGAAGTTTTTGAAAATCAAGAACAAATAGCTGTCTCTAAATTTTATGAAAGTCTTCCAAAACCATGGGCTATCGCCATGCAAGAGTTAATGAAGGACGAAATTTATGTTCGTCAGATTGATGAAGAAGAAAATGCTGATGAATAAATTAGCATATTATGCTAAATAATAAAAACATTCTACTTGGGGTTACCGCAAGTATAGCAGCTTACAAAACAGCTAATTTAGTAAGGTTATTAAAAAAGAAAGGAGCTAATGTAAAGGTTATTCAAACTCCAAAATCTTTGGATTTTATTACTCCCTTAACCCTATCTACTCTTTCTGAAAATCCCGTTTATTCAGAAATGATTAACGAGGATTATAAAACTTGGAATAATCATGTTGATCTAGGATCCTGGGCAGATATAATGCTTATTGCTCCAGCATCTGCCAAGACATTATCTAAAATGTCTAATGGTGATTGCGATAATTTATTATTGGCATCTTATTTATCTGCCAATTGTCCGGTTTACTTTGCACCAGCAATGGATTTAGATATGTATAAGCATTCATCAACAAAAAAAAATATTAATAATCTAGTAAAATCATCTAACATATTAATTCCTCCATCATCAGGTGAACTAGCCAGTGGATTATATGGTGAGGGTAGGATGGAAGAACCTGAAAATATTATTTCTTTTCTTGAAAAAGATTTGTTAAATAAATCTCCATTACACGGAAAAAAAATATTAATTACCGCTGGTCCAACTTTAGAAAAAATTGATAGAGTTAGATATATTTCTAATTTTTCAACAGGAAAAATGGGTGTGTCTTTAGCTAGAGTAGGAGCTGAATTAGGAGCAGAAGTAATATTAATTAAAGGGCCAACTAATACCAACATAAATCATATTAATATTAAACAAATAGATGTTGTTTCTGCTGATGAAATGCTAGAAGAAGTTTTGAATTATAAAGAACAAATTGATATAGGAATTTTTGCAGCAGCAGTTTCTGATTTTAAACCCAGAAAATACAACTCAAAAAAAATTAAAAAATCTGACGGTTTAAATGAAATTAAATTAACTTTAAATAAAGATATTTTATTAGAATTTTCAAAATTTAAGAAAGACAATCAATTTATTGTCGGTTTTGCACTAGAATCAAATAATGAAATTGATAATGCAATAAAGAAATTAGAACAAAAAAAGTTAGATTTGATTGTTTTAAATTCACTAAATGACAAAAATGCCGGATTTGGATATGATACAAACAAAATATCAATTATTGATTCTAATAAGCAAATAAAAGAATATAAGTTAAAAACTAAATATGAAGTTGCAAAAGATATTTTTAATAAGATTATAAAAGAAATATAATGAGGATTGTTTTTTTAATTATTCTAGTTTTTTTTGGATCAAATTCCTATTCTCAAGAATTAATTTGTAATGTTATGGTTAATTCTAATCAAGTGCAAACCAGTGATAGACAAATTTTTACTTCTCTACAGAAATCCTTATATGAATTTGTAAATAATACTAAATGGACTGATACTAAGATTGAAAATGAAGAACGAATTGAATGTTCTATTATGATAAATATCAGTAAAATGATATCAAATGATGTTTTTGAAGCTACATTACAAATTCAAAGTAAAAGGCCGATTTTTGGAACATCCTACCAATCTACATTATTAAATTATCAAGATCAGAATTTTAAATTTAACTATCAAGAATTTGAACCCTTAGAATTTACTGTTAATACTCATTTATCTAACCTAACTTCAACTATAGCATTTTACATAAATATTATTTTAGCTTTAGATTTTTCGTCTTTTTCTGAAGACGGTGGTATGGAATACATTGGTAAAGCCCAAAAAATTGTTAATAATGCACAAAATGCACCTGAGAAAGGCTGGAAAGCTTTTGAAAGTGATAGAAATAGATATTGGCTTGCATATGATTTAGCTGATCCAAGATATTCTGCTTTTCAAAGCTGTATATATGCTTATCACAGACTAGGTTTAGATAAATTAGCTGAGGAACCAGATGATGCTAGATTTGAAATAACTGAAGCTTTAGAATCACTTAAAGATATTTACAGGGAAAACCCTTCTTCTTTCTTACTTAAATTATTTTTTGATGCTAAATCTGATGAAATTGTTAAAATTTACTCTGAAGCCTTTCCTAACGAAAAGGCTAGAATTGTTAAAACTTTAGTTGAAATTGATCCAACAAACTCTAGTAAATATCAAAAAATATCAGAATCTAACCAAGGAAGATAATGCTATCAAATCTTAACATTAAAAATTATGCACTCATTGATAATTTGAGTATTAATTTTTCTGATTCATTTACTGTTATTTCTGGAGATACTGGCTCTGGTAAATCAATTATTTTAGATGCTATTTCTTTTTTGCTTGGTTCAAGAATTGATAAGAAAAAATTGAATGAAAAGAAATGTGTTATAGAAGCTAGTTTTAGCATCAATGATGAATTAAAACCTTTATTTGCAAATAATGATTTAGATTTTGATAATAATACAATAATAAGAAGGGAAATAAATTCAAGTGGAAAAATTAGAAATTTTATAAATGATTCACCTGTTACAGCAAATATATTATCAACTATTTCATCAGCTTTTATTGAGATTCACGCTCAACATCACAATCTTCTAATTAAAAATAGAAAAGAACAATTATCTGTTATTGACAAATTAGCATATAATAATATTCAAATTAATGAATATAATAATGTTTTAAATCAATATAATTCATTAAAAAAAGAACTAGAAAATTTTAATAAGAAAGAAAAGTTGTCAGATGATGATTATCAACTTTTTAAATTTCATTTTCAAGAGATAAATCAAGCAAATATAAAAGATAATGAGGATGTTGAATTAGAGTATGAAATAAATTTATATGAAAATGTTAATCACATCTTAGAAATTACAAAGACTTCTAATTTTTTAATTTCTGAAGAAAATCATATTCTTGATTATCTTAATAGAATCAAACAGTTATTTGCAAAGTATGATCAATTTAACGAATTAAATTTAAGAATAGATTCATCAATAATTGATTTAAATGATATTTCTGATGAACTTTCAAATATATATGACAAATTTAGTAGTAGTGATATTAATCTTAACGAGAAACTTGATAGATTCAATTTCATAAATAAAATTTTAAATAAACACAGCTTAAATTCTTCTAGTGAATTACCTTCTTTTTCTGCAAATTTAAAATCAGAGATTGAATCATATGAAAATTTTGAAATTGAAAAAAAACAAATTCACAAAAAAATTTCTGAATTAAAAGAGAAACTTTTAAAAAAAGCAGGTTCTTTAACTAAATCTAGAAATAAAATCTTCCCAGGTTTTGAAAAAGAAGTTATAAGAATTCTTAAAACCTTAGGAATGCCTCATGCATTATTTAAAGTTGAATTAAACACTTTAAAAGATTTTTCTCTAAACGGTATTGATGAAGTCATTTTTAAATTTTCATCTAATCCTGGTGTAGTTGCACAAGATATTAGTAAAATTGCTTCTGGTGGAGAAATTTCTAGACTAGTTCTAGCATTGAAATATATTACTTCTGCTAAAAGTGAAATAAAGACAATTATTTTTGATGAAATTGACACTGGTGTTTCTGGAAAAATTGCTAGCTATATGGGGGATTTAATGAGAACTATTTCATCTAAAAATCAACTTATTTCTATAACCCATCTTCCTCAAATTGCATCTAAATCTAATGATCATATCAAAGTGTTTAAGACTGTTAACAATAATATTACTCGAACTGATATTAAAGTTCTTGAAAATGAAGAGCGAGTACTTGAAATTGCTAGGTTATTAAGTGGTAAGCAAATTTCAGATGCGGCTATTACAAATGCTAAAGATTTGTTAAATCAATAATCATATATTTGTAAAAAATTAAATAATGAATAATAATTTACTAAAAGGAAAGAGAGGAATAATTTTCGGTGCTTTAGATGATAAATCTATAGCCTGGAAAGTTGCTCAACATGCATATAGTGAAGGAGCAAAATTTGTTTTAACAAATGCACCAATTGCATTAAGAATGGGTACTATTGATAAATTAGCTGATGAAACAAATTCAAAAGTCATTCCTGCTGATGCTACAAATATGGATGATCTTGATAATTTATTTAATGAATCTATTAAAGAATTAGGGGGAAAAATTGATTTTGTTTTACATTCAATAGGAATGTCTGTAAATGTTAGAAAAGGTAGATCTTATTACGATCAAAATTATGACTTCACAATGAAAGGTATGGATGTTTCTGCTTTATCTTTTCACAAAGTAATGCAATCTGCATGGAATTTAGATGCTATGAACGAATGGGGTTCTATTGTTGGTCTCTCTTATATTGCTGCACAAAGAGTATTTCATACTTATAATGATATGGCAGATAATAAAGCTGTATTAGAATCTATTGCTAGAAGTTTTGGTTATCATTATGGTGTAAGAAGAAATGTTAGGGTAAACACAATATCTCAATCACCTACCTTAACTACTGCTGGAAGCGGAGTAAAAGGATTTGATGTGTTTTATAGGTTTTCAGATGATTTAGCTCCTTTAGGTAATGCTGATGCTGAAGAATGCGCTGCATATACTATTACATTATTTTCTGATTATACTAAAAAAGTTACTATGCAAAATCTTTTTCATGATGGTGGATTTTCTTTTATGGGAATGAGTGAAGAATCGATGGCAAACTATTTAAATTCATCTAATAAATAATTTTTTGTTTTATAAAATTCTTTTCTTTTTTATAAATCTATTCCCAAGGTTAAAAAGATATTCTTGGAAAATTTGGTATAATTTTATATCTAAAAGATTTAAGAAAGACTTTTTTAGATTCATGAATTATGGTTACTATGATGATAATCTAAAATTAGACCTTTCTGAAGCAGATGAAATTGAAAGATATCCTATTCAATTATATGAGCATTTATGTTCGAAAATAAATATAGAAGGTTTAAATGTTTTAGAAGTTGGTAGTGGTAGAGGCGGAGGAGCCTCATATATTGCTAGATATCATAAGCCATATAAAATTTATGGTATTGATTTGTCACCTAATGCAGTTAAATTATCTAATGAATCACATAAGCAAGATAATTTAGAATTTTTAGTAGGTGATTCTGAAAATATTCCTTTTGAGAATAATTTTTTTGATGTTGTAATTAATGTTGAATCATCTCATTGTTATCCATCAATTCCAAAATTTATTAACGATGTTTCTCGAGTTCTTAAAAAGAATGGAAAATTTTTATATTGTGATTTTGTAATAGATACAAACATTACCGATCATTTATCTAAGTTAGAACATAGTGAACTTATATCAAATGATTATATAGATATAACAAAAAACATAATTAAGGCTTCTGATATAATGACACAACAAAGAAAAGAACTTTTAAAAAGTGTTAAATCAAATTTCTTGAAAAGGATTCTAGAATCATTTGCAGCAATAAAAGGAAGTAAAATATATAATTCCTTTGTTGATGGTCATTATAAATATATTAGCTTGATAAAAACGAAAAAGTAATATTACTTTTTATGTTTAAAAAGTAGTGATTTTTTATCTTTTGCTAGTGTTGCATTAATTGTTTCTCCTTTTTCAAGTTTAGAATCTATAATAAGTTCAGAAATTGGATCTTCAAATAAACGTTGTATTGCACGTTTTAAAGGTCTTACTCCATTTTTCAGGTCAAATCCTTTATCAGCTATAAAAACTTTAGCAGCTTTATTAATTTTAGCTGTATAGCCTAATTCATTTATTCTGTCAGATATTTGATTTATTTCTATATCAATAATTTTAATTATATCTTCTTTATTGAGAGTTTTAAATAATATTGTTTCATCAATTCGGTTCAAAAACTCTGGGCTAAACCGTTTTTTTAATGCTTTTTCAATAATACTTTTAGATTCAGATTCAAAACTGTTTTCTTTTGCTTTTGTACTAAATCCAATTCCGTTACCATATTCAGTTATTTGTCGAGATCCAATATTTGATGTCATTATGATGATTGTATTTCTGAAATCAATAGTTCTTCCAAGACTATCAGTTATTTTACCTTCATCAAGTACTTGTAATAATAAATTTGTAATATCTGGGTGAGCTTTTTCAATTTCATCCAGTAATACAACTGAATAAGGTCTTCTTCTTACTTTTTCAGTTAGTTGCCCCCCTTCTTCATACCCAATATATCCTGGAGGAGCACCAATTAGTCTTGAGATAGCAAACTTTTCCATGTATTCACTCATATCAATTCTAATAAGAGCATCATCAGAATCAAACATTTCAAGAGATAATGATTTGGTTAACTGTGTTTTTCCTACTCCTGTTGGACCAATAAAAATAAATGAACCAATTGGTTTATTCGGATCTTTTAAACCAGCTCTATTTCTTCTAATAGCATTAACAACTTTTTTTACTGCCTCATCTTGTCCAATAATAGTCTTGTTTATCTTATTTGCCATATTTGACAAAACTTTCTTTTCTTTAGAAGCAATAGATTGAACAGTTATTCCAGTCATTATGCTAACTACATCTTGAATATTCTTTTCATTAACAACTTCTTTTCTAGCTTTTGAAGTTTTTTCCCAACTTTCTTTTTTCTTTTTCTAATGTTTGGATTAATAGTTTTTCAGAATCACGAAGTTTAGCAGCAATTTCAAACTTTTGTTGTTTAATAGCAGTTATTTTATTTGCAGATGTTTCAGCAATTTTCTCTTCTAATTCGGTAACTTTTTTTGAAACCTTAATGTTGGTAATATGAACTCTTGATCCAGCTTCATCTAAAGCATCAATAGCTTTATCAGGAAAAAATCTATCTGTAATATATCTATTAGTCAAATGCACACAAGCTTTTACTGCTTCTTCAGTATATGTTACATTGTGGTGATCTTCATATTTATATTTAATATTCATTAGAATATCTATTGTTTCATTAACCGATGATGGTTGAACTATAATTTTTTGAAATCTCCTTTCTAAGGCTCCATCTTTTTCAATATGTTGTCTATACTCATTTAATGTTGTTGCACCGATGCATTGTAACTCGCCTCTGGCTAAGGCAGGTTTAAACATATTTGAGGCATCTAATGAACCAGATGCGCCACCAGCTCCAACCAAAGTATGGATTTCATCAATGAATAAAATGATATCCTTATTTTTTTCTAATTCTGATATTATGCTTTTTAGCCTTTCTTCGAATTGACCACGATATTTTGTGCCTGCAACTATTGCAGCTAAATCCAGCATTATAATTCTTTTATTAAATAAATTTCTAGAAACTTTTTTCTCAACAATTCTAAGAGCTAAGCCTTCAGCAATTGCAGATTTTCCAACACCAGGTTCACCAACTAATATTGGATTATTTTTCTTTCTTCTACTTAGAATCTGAGATACTCTTTCAATTTCCTTATGTCTTCCAACAATTGGGTCTAATTTGCCTTCTTTTGCATAGAGAGTTAAGTCTCTACCAAAATTATCTAAAACAGGAGTATTGGTTTTGGTAGAAGTCTTTTTAGTTTGTGTTGGTTCTTCAGGTGCAGGGCCAAAAATGTCATCATCATTAACATCATCTTCACTGTATGAAGTTTTATCTTCAGAACTAATATTAATGTTTAGTGATTGGTATTCTTCAAGGATAATTTCATAATCTATATGAAGGTGTTTTAAAGTTGTGGTAATGATATTATTATCATCAAGAAGAATTGAAAGCAAAACATGTATTGTTTTAATTTCATCTTCAGATAGATTTTTTCTTTCTAAAATTGATTTCTTTAATACTCTTTCTGCTTGTTTGCTAAATGATATTTCATTTGGTCTAGCTTCATTGTGCACAAGATTGTTTTTTATGGTATTTTCAATAATTGTTTTTAGGTCAGAAGGCTCAACATCAAGGTTTTTTAAAACTTTTATTGCAGAACCACCACCATCTCTTAAAATTCCAAGAAATAGATGTTCTACCTTAATAGAGGTATGTCCCTAATCTAATTACTTCTTCACGAACGAATGTAAAAACGTCCTTCATTCTATTTGAAAATCCTGTCTTCATATACTATCTAAATTTGTACCTGCAAGATACCTCAAAAAATCTAGTTTTTAATCTACAAATACTATGTAATTTCTTAACAGATAATGTTCATAACTTAACAACGAAATATCTTTGATTTTAGTACAATAAAGTGTGTAATTTTCTTTAATTTGTTTGTTAAACAAAACATCAAAATTACATGTTAGAAGGAGAAAAAATTATTGCTATAAATATCGAGGAAGAAATGAAATCAAAGTACATTGATTATTCAATGTCTGTTATTGTTTCCAGAGCGCTTCCAGATGTAAGAGATGGCTTAAAACCAGTACATAGAAGGATATTATATGGTATGCACGAACTTGGCATTAAATCTAATACTGCTTATAAAAAATCTGCGAGAATAGTGGGGGAAGTTTTAGGTAAGTTTCACCCTCATGGTGATACCGCAGTTTATGATGCTATGGTTAGAATGGCACAGGAGTGGAGCTTGAGATATATGATGGTTGATGGTCAAGGAAATTTTGGATCTATTGATGGTGATAATCCAGCTGCAATGCGTTACACTGAAGCTAGAATGAGAAAGACTACAGAGGATATGCTTCTTGATATTGATAAAGATACAATAGACTGGAATGATAATTTTGACGACACACTAAAAGAACCATCAGTTTTACCTGCAAGATTACCTAATTTATTATTAAATGGTACCACAGGAATTGCTGTAGGAATGGCAACAAATATGCCTCCTCATAACTTAACTGAAATCGTAAATGGAGTTATTGCTTACATCCAGAAAAAAGGAGATTTAGATGTTGCTGAATTAATGGAACACGTTAAAGCTCCTGATTTTCCAACTGGTGGTACTATATACGGATATGATGGTGTAAAATCAGCTTTTGAAAC
Organism: Flavobacteriales bacterium; assembly: GCA_045561575.1. Classification (GTDB taxonomy): domain Bacteria; phylum Bacteroidota; class Bacteroidia; order Flavobacteriales; family BACL11. Next base: position 46,658 of record JBJKXM010000072.1, on the reverse strand, counting down.
AGGTAGAGGAAGAATTGTTGTAAGAGGTAAAGTTAGGTTTGATGAAGATAATGGAAGAGAGAGAATTATAGTTGAGGAAATTCCATATATGGTGAATAAATCAAATCTTATTAAACAAACTGCAGATCTTGTCAATAGTAAAAAAATTGATGGTATTTCTGATATTAGAGATGAATCTGATAGAAATGGAATGAGAATTGTATATGATCTTAAAAGAGACTGTATTCCAAATATTGTTCTTAATAAACTCTATAAATACACTTCATTACAATCATCATTTAGCGTAAACAATATAGCACTAGTTGGCGGCAGACCTAAACTTTTAAATTTAAAAGAGCTAATTCAACATTTTGTTGATCACAGACATGATGTTCTTGTTAGGAAAACAAATTTTGAATTAAAGCAAGCAGAGAAAAGAGCACATATTTTAGAAGGTTTGCTTATTGCCTTAAATAATCTAGATGCAATAATAAAATTAATAAGATCATCTCGAACTCCGGAAGATGCGCGAAATGGTTTAATCTCCAATTTTGACTTAACTGAAATTCAAGCAAAAGCTATTCTTGATTTAAGACTACAAAAACTTACCGGTCTTGAAATGGATAAGATCAAGGAGGAGCATGATGAAATCATGAAAAAAATTGAAAGATTAAAAGAAATTTTAGGTGATAAAGACTTGAGATATTCATTGTTAGTTAATGATTTAGAAGAAGTTAGAGAAAAATATGGTGATGAAAGAAGATCAAATATTGAATTCTCTTCATCTGAGGTAAGTATTGAGGATATGATTCCAAATGATGAAGTATTGATTACAATATCTCATTTAGGATATATCAAAAGAACAACATTATCAGAATATAGATCACAAGGTAGAGGAGGAGTTGGTTCTAAAGGCGCTACTACTAGAGATGAAGACTTTGTTGAAGAAATGGTTATGGCTAATAATCATGATTACATGTTATTCTTTACTGAACAAGGAAGGTGTTTTTGGTTAAAAGTTTATGAAATTCCTGAAGGAAGTAAAACTTCTAAAGGAAGAGCAATTCAAAATATAATCAATTTACCTAAAGAAGATAAGGTAATGGCTTACATTAATACCAAGGATCTTAAGGATGAAGAATATATAAATTCACATTATATAATGATGTGTACAAAGAAAGGTGTTGTTAAAAAGACTTCATTAGAAGCATATTCAAGACCTAGAACAAACGGAATAAATGCTATTACCATCAGAGAAGGTGATCAATTATTAGAAGCTAAAATGACAACTGGTAATTCTCACATAATGATGGCTGTTAAATCTGGAAAAGCTATTCATTTTGAGGAAGAGAAAGTAAGAGCAATGGGAAGAACTGCTGCCGGAGTCAGAGGAATTAGATTGGCTAGTGATAAAGATGAAGTGGTTGGAATGATATGTATTGAAGATCAAACTTCAACAGTATTAGTTGTAGCTGAAAATGGTTATGGTAAACGTTCTGCTGTTGAGGATTATAGAATAACTAATAGAGGCGGAAAAGGTGTTAAAACTATTAACATAACAGAGAAAACAGGTCAATTAATTGCTTTAAAAAATGTTACTGATAATGATGACTTAATGGTTATTAATAAATCAGGAATAACTATTAGAATTGGTGTAGACACTCTTAGAGTTATGGGAAGAGCAACTCAGGGTGTAAAACTAATTAGATTAAGAGATGAAGATTCAATAGCATCTGTAGCAAAAGTTTCAAAATTCGAAGATGAAGATACAAATCAAGAAGGAGAAGATGTAATTGAAGCAAATGCAGATGAAGTTACTAATTCTAATGTTGATAATTCAATTGAAGAAAATTCTAATGAAAATAAAACAATAATAGATCAAGATAATGCTGAGTCTGATAGTTCTGATTTAGAAAATAATAATGACAATTCATCAGATGATAATAAAGATGATGATGCGCCAAATTTATTTTCTGACATATAATTATTTTTTGATTTAAAAATTTATTTGCTTCTTCACTAGAAAATTAGTTTTTTTTTAATATATTTTTGTTGACTTTTAAAAATATTTTAAGATGACTAAATTCATTACATTTCTATTTTCATTTCTTGTTGTTTCATTATCATTATTTTCAAATAATGAAAATCAACCTTTATTAATCAAAGAAGCTAGCACTAATCCCATTGATATTCCTTTTGAAAAATGGGAACTATCAAATGGATTGAAAGTTCTAATTCATGAAGACAAATCAGATCCATTAGTACATGTACACGTTACTTATCATGTTGGGTCAAATAGAGAAACAGCAGGTAAATCTGGTTTTGCCACTTTTTTGAACATATGATGTTTCAAGGTTCAGAAAATGTTCCTGATGAAAAGCACTTTAAAATCATTAATGATGCAGGTGGTAATATGAATGGAAATACAACTTATGATAGAACTGTTTATTTTCAAACTATTCCAGCAAATTATTTAGAAACCGCACTTTGGCTTGAAGCAGATAGAATGGGTTTTCTATTAAATGCTGTTACTCCAGAAAAGTTTGAAAATCAAAGAGATGCCGTTAAAAATGAAAAATATCAAAATCAGATAAGTAGACAATACGGTATGAGTTATGAAATTTTAGGTCAAAATCTATATCCTCCATCACATCCTTATAACTGGCCAGTAATTGGATATGTTGATGATTTAGATAGAGCAACTCTTGAGGATTTAAAAAACTTCTTTTTGAGATGGTACGGTCCAAACAATGCAATATTAACAATTACTGGAGATGTTAATAGTGAAGAAGTTTTACCTCTTGTTCAAAAATATTTTGGTTCTATCCCTAGAGGAGCAGAGGTAAAAAAATTGGGATCTATGGTGCCTAGGTTATCATCAGATATTTACACTGGATATACAGATAATGTTTATTTACCAATGACTGATATAGTATTTCCAACAGTTCCAAATTACCATAAAGATGAAGCTCCTTTAGATATGCTTGCAGCATTAATGGGTGATGGTAAAAAATCTATTTTCTATAAAAACTTTGTAAAATCAGAAAAAGCTATTCAGGCAGGAGTTAGTCACCCTTGTAGAGAACTATCTGGGGAATTTCATTTTACTGTATTAACATTTCCAGATTGGCAAGAAGATCAAGGAATATATTTTAATAATATAGAAGCAGATATCAGAAATACAATTGCCGAATGGGAAGAAAAAGGATTTGCTGATGAAGATTTAGAAATGGTAAAAACTGAAATGATAAGTCAAAGTTTTGATATGAAAACTTCTATTTCTACAAAAGCAACAATGATTTCGCAATGGGAATGGCTCGGAAGAGGAAAACATAATGTTTCGTCTGAAATTGCTAGATATGAAAACGTAACAAGAGCTGATATTATGAGAGTTTTTAATAAATATATTAAAAATAGAAAAGCAGTAATTAATCAAGTAAGACCTAAAAGTCCTTTTGTTAAAGAACTTGATTCCCTTATTAGCAGAAATCCGAATTCAGATTTAATTTTAAAAGAAGATCCACAATATGACAATTTAATTTATAACAAGGCTAGTTCTGAATTTGATGCATGCTGTAGACATACACAACCTGAACCAGCAGCACCAAAAACTCCTAAAATACCTGAGTACCACAAAGAAAATTTTGACAATGGTTTAAAAACTATTTTTTCACAAACTAATGAAGTGCCAAAGGTATATGTAAGACTCAAAATAAATGGTGGTTCTCTTTTAGAAAATAGTAAAAAAGTTGGTGTTGCTAATTTGACTGCTCAAATGATGAATGAAAGTACTTTAAATAAATCTTCTGAAGATATAAGTGTTGCTCTTCAGAAATTAGGAAGTACTGTTTCATTCTCATCAGACGGTGATGTTACTACATTATTTATTGAATCTTTAACTGAAAATTTTTCTCAAACTATTTCACTTGTTGAAGATAAACTTTTAAACCCTGCATTTAATGAAGAGGATTTTAAAAGAGTTAAAAAGACTAACTCAGAAGGTTTAGAGTCTATGAAAAAAAATTCTCAATATTTAGCTAGTACTACTATGGGAAAAGTATTATTTGGTGATACACCATATGGAAATTCTATGTCTGAAAAAAACTTAAAAAAGATTAAACTAAAAGATGTTAAAGAATTCTATAATAATTACTCTCCTAATGTTAGTGAATTAGTAGCTGTTGGAAATATTTCAAAAGATGAATTTTATTCTCAATTAGATTTTCTGAAAAAATGGGAAAATAAGAATATTAATTTACCATCTAATTTTGAATTTCCATCAGATAATACTACTCAAATTTATTTATTAGATAAAGAAGGTGCAACTCAATCTTACATAATGATGGGTCATAAATCTAATAGCTATGATGCTGATGGAGAATTTTTTAAGTCTCAAATTATGAATAAATCACTTGGTGGTGGAGCAAGTGGAAGATTATTTTTAAATCTTAGAGAAGACAAAGGATATACTTATGGTGCGTATTCATTCTTTATGGGTGAAAAACAAACTGGAATGTTTGGTATTCAAACAAGTGTTAAAACTGAGGTTACTGACAGTGCATTAGCTGAAATTTTTTCGATTTTAGATAATTACACTAATACAGGTTTAACAACTGATGAATTAAATTCCACTAAAGAATCTTTTTTAAATTCTGCTTCAATGAAATATGAAACACCTAATCAAAAATTAGGTTTTTTAAATAGAATTTTAACATATGATTTAGATCCATCATATATCAACAAACAAGCTGATATTTTAAATGATATGACTTTAAATGAAATAAATACTATTGCATCCAATAAAATTAGACCAGATGAAATGGCAATAGTTATTGTTGGAAATAAATATTTAATAAAGAAAAAGCTTGAAAAATTATCATCAACCAATGATGGAATAAAGTTTAACTTTAAAATTAATGAAATCAAATACTAGTAAATAATGAAAAAAATTATAATCGTTTTAAGTATGCTTATTTCTTCTGTAGCAATTGCACAGAAACATAACATTGTAAATGCGTCTATTGCTCTTAGAAATGCCAAGAAAGCAACTGGTGATGATATTGGGGTATTATTAGCAGAGGCTAAGGACTATATTGACTTAGCTTATTCTAATGAAAGTACTTCAAATGAACCAAAAATGTGGAACTACAGAGCTCCAATATACTTGGAAATTGCTCTTAAAAAACCAGAATTAGATAATAAAGCAATTTTAAAAGCAACTGATTCTTATATCAAATGTTTAACAAAAGGTAAAAAGGATAGAATTATAGTAAGAAAATGGACTCCTAAAGAAGATGTTCTTGCTGGTTTAATTCAGTGTGGCTATAAGTTATTTAATTTAGGAATTGATAAATACAATGAAGGTGATTATCAGTCTTCTTTAGATTTTTATGAAAAAATATTTGCTATTGTTCCATTCGACGAAGAAGATCAACTTAAAAGAGGTAATATAACTCAAGAAACTATTCTTTACAACTCTTTCTTTTCATCTAGTAAATTAAAAAATGATACAAAATCAAAAGAACTTCTTCAAAAATTAATTGATATTAATTTTAATGAACCTTCTATTTACATTCAAATGAGTGATATCTATAAAAGAGAAAATAATATTGAGAAAACTATTGAGTATCTTTCTTTAGGTAGAGAAATGTTTGAAGATGATCAGTCACTAATAAACACTGAAATCAATCTTTATATTGAACTAGATAGAACAAATGAACTTATCACAAAATTAGGGGAGGCCATTGAATTAGACCCTGAAAACAGCTTACTTTACTTTAATAGAGGTACTATTTATGATCAAGAAGGACAAACTTCAGAAGCAGAGATAGATTATTTAAAAGCTATCGAATTAGATCCATCTTCTTTTGGTAGTAATTATAATTTAGGTGCTTTATTTTTTAACAAAGCTGTTGAGCTAAATAATTCTGCTAATTCCACAAGTGATAATAATAAATACAAAAAATTAAAAAATCAAGCTGAAACTTATTTTGATAAAGCACTTCCGTTTTTAGAAAGTGCGTACCAGCTCAACACATCCGATAAAAACACATTATTATCTTTAAAACAACTTTATTATATGAAAGGTGACTATAAGAAATCTGATGAAATGAAGAAATTAATTTCAGAATTATAAACGCAAAAAGATTGCGTTTAAATCTATAAATTTGTTAACATAAAATATTACAAAATGATTAAAAAAATACTATTACTAAACATAGCATTATTTCTTTTTTGCTCTACATCATATGGACAATATTCCTTATATAAACTTCAGAAAGAAAAAAAATCTGATAAAAAAGAGGTAAAAAAGCCAAATGAAATAGAAAATAAAACAAAAGGTTGTGAGCTTTATGAAGGATTGTTTAATATATATCAAAACAAAAAAAATGGAAAATCTTTTATAGAAATAGATACATCTCATTTAGATAAAGAGTTTATTTACTTTAGTTATTTTGAAAATGGAGTAACTGATGCTGGAGCCGTAAGAGGTAGATACAGAGGGTCAAAAATCATTAAAATAACCAAATTTTATAATAAGATTGATATAACTGTATCTAATACAAGTTATTATTTTGATGAGGAAAGTCCATTGTCTAAAGCTTCAAAAGCCAATATAAATACACCTGTTATTATTTCTGAAGAAATTATTGCTAAAAGTGATAACAAAACAAAATTCTTAATTAATGCTGATAATATCTTCCTAAGTGAATCATTACAGCAAGTTAAATACTCATATCCAGGAGGCTACAAAGGATTTAGGTTAGGTAATTTAAGTAAAAGCAAGACTAGATATAATAAAATTAGAAATTATCCTGAAAATACTGATGTAGTAGTTAATTATTTTTATGAAAGTAAATATCCCTCAAGAAGAGGAAGCGATGCAATTACTGATTCACGAAATGTTTCAGTAATGGTTCAACATAGTTTGGTAAGAATGCCTGATTCAAACTATAATACAAGAAAAGATGATTCTAGAATAGGTTTCTTCACTACACAATCTAATCATATGACAACTCTTGATCAAGTTAACTACAGGGACTTTATTAATCGTTGGAGATTAGAGAAAAAGAATCCATCTGAAGAAATTTCAGAACCTATAAAGCCTATAGTATACTGGATAGAAAATACTACTCCATTAGAATTTAGACAGATAATAAAAGAAGGAGTTGAAAGATGGAATCTTGCATTCGTAAAAGCAGGCTTTAAAAATGCTGTACAAGTAAAAATTCAACCCGATACAGCTGATTGGGATGCAGGTGACATAAGATATAATGTTTTAAGATGGACATCATCACCAAATCCACCTTGGGGAGGGTATGGTCCTTCTTTTGTTAATCCAAGAACAGGAGAGATTTTAGGAGCTGATATTATGCTTGAATGGACTTATATCACTAATAGAATTTTTTCAGATGAATTATTTAATGAAAGATCACATGCTGGACATAACTGTGATGCCGCTCATTTTCAACAAGTTGAAAAATCTCTTGGTATTAACTACATTAAAAACATGAATTTATCTGAAGAACTTGAAGATGAATTAGTAAAACAATCACTTTACAGACTTGTTTTACATGAAGTTGGACATACTTTAGGACTTAGTCATAATTTCAAGGGTAGTACATTACTTTCTAATGATGAACTAAACAATAAAGAAATAGTAAATGAAAGAGGAGTTTGTTCATCTGTAATGGAGTATCCTGCAATTAATATTACTCGTAATCCTGAAGATCAAGGTTTATTTTTTGACGTAAAACCTGGTGTTTACGATATGTGGGCTATTGAATTTGGATATTCTCAATATGATAATGTTGAAGCTGAAGAGGAAGGGATTTCTGCTATTTTATCTCGTTCGACAGAAAAAGATTTGGCATTTGCAAATGATGCTATGGATATGAGATCTACTGGAAAAGGTTCTGATCCAAATGCAATGATTTATGATTTGTCAAGTGATCAACTTGATCATTCACTAGATAAAATCGAAATGATTTATAAAATATTAGATGATTTAAAGGAAAAATATACTGAAGAAAATGATACTTACGAAGAGTTATACAGAACATATAGAACACTCGTTTTTTCATATTATCAAGCATTAAACATTGTAACAAGACAAATTGGTGGGGTTATGGTAGATTTAGCACACACAGATCAAAACTCAACAGTAAAACCTTTTGTTAGTGTTGATAAAGAAACTCAGAAAAGAGCAATGAATATTTTAGCTAAATATGGATTTAGTAATAGAATGTTATTACAACCAGATTTATTTCCTTATTTACAAAAGCAGAGGAGAGGCTTTAATGTTTCATCTGATCCTGGAATACATCAAAGAATCTTAGTATATCAAAATAGATTATTAGATCATCTTTTAAATAATAAAGTTTTATCACGTATGACAAATTCAAGTCTATATGGAAATGAATATGAACTTCCTTATTACATGATTGATTTAAGAAAATCTATTTTTGATTCAGATTTAAATACTAATATTTCTACTGTAAGGCAAAATCTACAGACTACATACGTTAATAGATTATTAAGTATTGTTAAATCATCCTCATATGATAATCATTCTAAAACATCTGCATTTTATAATTTAAATTGGATTAAGGAATACCTTGATGTCACTACAGCTAATTTACAAAGTAGACAACACAAGAAGTATTTACTTTATTTAATAGAATCTTTAGAAAATAAATAGGGGATAAATACACTTTTATATAATTTAACATAATATTAATTATAAGACAATTTACTTGTTCTGTTAATCTAGTAAGATATATATGAAATTAAACGATTATAATGATTATAGAGATTATTCTGTAAAGATATATGATTTATCAATGGCTATGAGTGTATTGAGCTGGGATCAAGAGATAAACAATGATGCCAAAAAATGGAAATAAATTTAGAGCTCAACAATTATCAACACTTGCAAAAATTAGATTTGAGCTGTTTACAGATGAACAATATGGTGAATTATTAGACAAGTTATTTAATGATAATTCGTTAAATTTTGATCAAAAACGTAATATAACACTGTCTAGAAAGGCCTATTTAAAGCAAAAAAAATATTCTTCTGAATTTATTGTTCGTGAATCAAAGTTAATTTCAAAAGCATTTAAGGATTGGAGATTAGCTAAAGATGCCAATGACTTTAAAATATTTAGAAATTCGCTTGAAAATTTAGTTGATTTAAGAAAGGAAGAATGTGAATTGTTAGGATATAAAAATCATCCATATGATGCATTACTAGATGCATATGAACCAAATCTAACAACTAAAGATGTTGATTTAATCTTTGATGATGTTAAGAATCAATTAGTTCCTTTCATTAATAAAATTACTGATAATAATCATATAGATGATTCATTTTTTTATCAGCATTTTGATCATAAAAAACAATGGAATTTTGGTATTGATTTATTAAAACAAATGGGCTATGATTTTGATTCTGGACGTCAAGATATTTCAGCTCATCCATTTTCATCTCATTTTTCACCTGAAGATGCTAGAGTTACCACTAGAATTGATGAAAAAAACCTATCAGAGATGATATGGAGTTGTATTCATGAAGGTGGTCATGCATTATATGAACAAGGTATTTTAACTGAAAATTACGGTACTCCACTAGGTAATGCAATATCTCTTGGTATACATGAGTCTCAATCTAGATTATGGGAAAATCATGTTGGTAGAAGTCTTTCTTATTGGAAGAAAAATTTCCCTCTTTTAAAATCATATTTTCCAGAGCAATTAGGTAATGTTAATTATGAATTATTTTATCAAGCTTGTAACAATGTTAAACCATCATTAATCAGAACTAATGCTGATGAATTAACTTATCATTTACACGTTTTAATAAGATATGAAATTGAAAAAGGATTAATTGAAGGAAATATTAATGTTGAAGAACTACCTTCTGTTTGGAATAATCTATATAAGAAATATTTAAATATTGACGTGCCATCTGATTCTTTAGGTGTTTTACAAGATATACATTGGTCACACGGAAGTTTAGGCTACTTCCCTACTTATACACTTGGTAGTTTTTATGCAGCTCAATTCTATAATAAAGTATCAAATGAAGTTTCTAACATCAATTCTAAGATTGAAAATGGTGATACAAAGGAATTATTAGAATGGCTTAGACAAAATATTCATAACCATGGTGAGAGATATGATGCAAAAGATTTATGTAAAATAGTTACAGGTGAAGAATTAAATTTTAAATATTTTATGAATTATGCTAAAAATAAATATTCTAAAATCTATAATTTAAATTAACCTTCACAACTACTACAAGAAACTAGGTTTGTTACCATTTCTTTTGAAACACTTTGGCTCCTTTGGTAATACAGAGTCTTAACACCAAGTTTCCATGCTTCTAGTATTAAATTATTTACGTCTTTAACAGGAAGATTCGATGGTATATTTAGGTTTAAACTTTGTGCCTGATCAATGTATTTTTGTCTAATTGATGCTTGTTGTATTATTTCAAGTTGACTAATTTCTTTGAAGGTCTTAAAAACACCTTTTTCGTTTTCAGATAATTCTTTAATATGACTTACACTTCCATTGTTTAACATAATACTTCTCCATATTTCTTCATTATCTAATCCTTTCTCTTTTAGTAATGCTTCTAGATATTTATTCTTTCTCATAAAATTACCCTTAGCAAGACCAGCTTTATAATAGTTACTATAAAGTGGTTCAATTCCTGGAGATGCTTGACCAAGTATAGCAGATGATGATGTTGTTGGTGCAATAGCTAATAATGTAGTATTTCTTCTACCATAACCTTCAAGTACTTCAGGTTCACCATATATTCTTGCTAATTCCTTTGTAGCTTTTTCAGATTTTTCATGAATATCTTTAAAAATCTTTGTTGTTAACTGTTTTGATTCCATCCCTTCAAATGGGATCATATTTCTTTGTAAATATGAATGCCAACCTAATACACCTAGACCAAGTGCTCTGTGTCTTTTGGCAAAATTATGAGCATTTTCTAAATAATGGTTTCCTTTCGTTTTCTTAATAAATTCTTCTAGTACTGCGTCAAGGAAGTAGATTGCTAACTTTACTGTCTCAGTATCTTTCCATTCATCATACATTTCAAGATTTAATGATGAAAGACAACAAATAAATGATTCATCTTTACTAGAAGGCAAAACAATTTCAGAACACAAATTACTTGCATTAATCATCATACCTTTGTCTTTGTAAACCTGAGGCTTGTTTCTGTTAATATTATCTGTAAAGAAAATATATGGTAATCCTTTTTGTTGTCTATTTTCTAATACTTTTGCCCATATTTTTCTTTTATCCATATCACCATCTACCATTTCATTTAACCAATAGTCTGGTACACAAACTGCATAGAATAAATTCTGTATTGGGCTTCCAATACTTTTGATTGTTAGAAATTCATCAATATCTGGGTGGTCTATGTCTAAATAAGCAGCAAAAGCTCCTCTTCTAACTCCTCCTTGTGAAATAGTATCCATTGTTGTATCAAACAATTTCATAAAACTTACTGCCCCACTACTCTTTCCATTGTCTTTAACAGCACTTCCTCTCTCTCTTAATGCACCAAAATAGCCGGATGTTCCTCCGCCAATTTTAGTTTGCATAATAACTTCACCAAGTTTGTGTGTTATATCTTCTATTCTATCTGGTACATGTACGTTGAAACAAGAGATTGGTAATCCTCTTTCTGTACCCATGTTTGCCCATATTGGTGAGCTAAGACTCATCCATCCTCTTTCAACCATTTCTTTAAATGCTTCTTTAAGTTCTGGTCTAAATAGGTTTTTTGCTGCAGCAGAACATACTCTGTCTATTGCTCCTTCAACAGACTCACCTTGAAGTAGATATCCTCTGTTTAATATTTGTTGACTTTCAGTGTTTTTCCACCAATATCTTTCTCTTACTTCTTTATTTTCCATGATTAAAAAAGATCCATAGCAGTTATACTTTTGTCGTGTTTGGTGTATTCAACAGGTCTTTTAGCAAAGAAATCATCCATACTATTTGAGAATACTTCATTTTCAAACCATGCCATTGGTTCATAATCTTCGTAAGAGACATTAAATACTTTTTCAAAACCTATTTGAGTTAAGCTTTCGTCAGCTCTGTATTTCATAAAGTTTAATAAATCTTTTTTGTTTACAAACTCTAACTCTCCTTTTTCAAAAATCCAATCAAGTAGCATACTCTCAATTTCTATAGATTCTTTAACAACATTATTAATTTTAGTTAGTGTTTTTTCTGTAAAGAATTCAGGATGTTCCTCTTTAATTTTATTAATGATATAAATACCAGCGTTTGCATGTAATTGCTCATCAATTGATGTCCATGCAATTATATTACTAACATTTTTCATATGTCCTTTAAATCTTGTAAATGATAGAATTATAGCAAATTGACTAAATAGAGATACATTTTCAATAAGAATAGAGAAAAGAATTAATGAAATTGCATATTCTTCTTTGTCTTGTGATTTAGCATTTGATAGGGCACTTGATAAATAATCAACTCTTTGTTTTATGATTGGAATTTGTATTAAATTTTCAAACTCATCATTATAACCAAGAACTTCAAGCAATCTTGAATAAGCTTCTGAATGTCTGAACTCACATTCTGCAAATGTACTTCCAAGTCCATTAAATTCGGGCTTGGGTAAGTGACTATATAGATCTCCCCAAAAGGTTTTTACATTAACTTCAATTTGGGCAATTGCAAGCAAAGCATTTTTCACTGCGTTCTTTTCAGATTCAGAAAGATGTGACAAAAAATCTTGTGTGTCTGCAGTAAAGTCTACTTCTGAATGTACCCAAAAAGATTTATTAATTGCATCTGTAAAATCAGTAACTTCTGGATACTCGAAAGGCTTGTAATTTCTTCTATAGTCAAATATTCCCATATAATAGTGTTTTAAAAAATTAATAAAAAATCGAGTGATTTACTCTTTGGTTGAACAGCATGTGATTAGTAAATTAAATAATAATTTGTGTCTGACACACACACCAAATGAGTAAAGAACTAATGCAAGTATAATATTTTATTCACACGATTTTTTAAACATCTCAAAACAAAATTTGAAATTTATTAACATCCAAATTAACATTTAATTTAAGGATATAAGCATAAAGAAAATTAACAGTTTTTAATATTACAAACATTTATTTTTAATTAAAATTAAATAAGTTATTTATTTATTTTCATTGGTCAGCTAAATTAAAATTGTAATATTTTAAAAAAAACAAAAAAAAAGACTGTCAAAAAAACAGTCTTTCTTTTTTTAAATATAGTTTTTATTATTTGACATCCATCAATTCTACATCAAATATTAGAGTTGCATTTGGTGGTATTACCCCGCCTGCTCCTCTTTCACCGTAAGCTAAATTAGCAGGGATAATAAATGTTGCTTTCCCCCCTACTTTTAAGTATGATATACCTTCATCCCATCCTTTAATAACTCTTCCTTGACCAAGAACAAACTCAATTGGTTGATTTCTGTCATATGATGAATCAAATTTAGTACCATCTGTTAATTTACCAGTATAATGAACAGAAACTGTCTTACCGTTTGTAGCTTGCGCTCCACTACCCTCTTTAATCATTTTATATCCTAAGCCAGTTTCAGTTATTGTAGCATCTTTCATTAATTTCTTATTTTCTTCTTCCATTAATTTTCTTTTTTCTTCTGCAGCCTTAGCTAATTTAACTTGCTCTTCAGAAAACACTTTGCTGGCATCAAAAGCTTTAGCTTTAGATCCTTTTCTTGAAATAGTGACAGTTTCCATTAAATCACCTTGCTCAATGGAATTTACAATATCCATCCCTTTAATAACATTTCCAAATACTGAGTGTTTACCATCTAGCCACGGAGTTTCTTTGTGTGTAATGAAGAATTGTGATCCATTGGTATTTGGCCCTGAATTTGCCATTGATAAAATCCCTCCTTTGTCATGTTTTAAATCAGGATGAAATTCATCAGCAAACTGATAACCCGGATTCCCCATTCCATTCCCTTCAGGACATCCTCCTTGAATCATAAAGTCAGCAATTACTCTGTGAAAATTAAGACCATCAAAATAAGGCTGCCCAGCAGGTTTTTTCTTGTTTTTCATTGTACCTTCAGCTAAAGATATAAAGTTTGCTGTTGTTAGTGGTGTCTTTTCAAATTCTAATTTTAGAACTATCTCACCTTTGTTTGTTTTAATGTTTGCGTAAATTCCGTCTTCCATATTATTTAAATTATTATTAGTACTTGTACAATTAATTCCAACTAGCAATGCTAGTGATAAAAATATATTTTTCATTTTGTTTTATTTATTTGTTTAACTCTTCTTTATATTCAATTATTATTTCTTTTACTTTTTCAATTGTTTCTTGAATATTAGTATTAGAAATCCCTCCAGCAGCATTTTCATGTCCTCCTCCACTAAAGTATTTATTTGCAATATCATTAACTTTAAATTTCCCTTTAGATCTTAGTGATAGTTTAACAACGTTATCCCTTTCAACAATAAAGGCCGCAAATATAGTATCTTTAATTGCAAGAGCATAATTAATTATACCCTCAGTATCACCTTTCTTAAAATTAAATCTTTTTAATTCTTCATTTGTTAACGAAATGATAGCCGATTTATTTTCAGGAAATAACAATAGTTTATCATTTAAACAATACCCCAATAATTTCATTCTATCAGCTGAATAATTATCATAAACTAAATCATGAATAACTGTGTTTCTTGCACCATATTTAATTAAACGAGCAATTATATTATGTGTTTCAGATGTTGTTGAACTATATTTAAATGAACCGGTGTCAGTCATAATACCTACATAAATACATTCAGCAATATCTTTATCAATTAAATATGATAAATCCATTTTATCAATTATTTGAAAAAGAAGTTGTGCAGTTGAACAAATAGTAGGTTCAGAAAAAATTAAATCAGCAATATTTTCTTGAGGATCTTGATGATGATCAATTAAAACTTTTAAGGCATTTGAACTTTCAACATTTGATGCAAGTCCATCAATTCTATAAATATGATTAAAATCTAACATAAAAATAATGTCAGCATTATCAACAAGCTTTTCTGCAGTTTCTCTTGAACTTTCATATTCTGTTACTAGATTATTGCCAGGTAACCAATGTAGAAAACTTGCATAATCATTTGGAGTTATAACATTAACCTCGTGATCAAGCTTTACCAAAAGATTATAAAGTGCTAATGAAGATCCCATTGCATCACCATCAGGACCGCGATGTGTTGTAATTACAATTTTTTGAGGATTTGTAATTACATTTTTTAATTTTTCTATCTTATGATTCATATTTTGCAAAAATAAGAATAAAAACAAACCTCAATTTGTAATTATTTCTAATTTTGCATCGAATTTTTAAAAAATTAACATGAGTAATTTAACATTTACAATGATTAAGCCGGAAGCAGTTGAAGCTGGTAATACAGGAGCAATACTAAATAAAATTGAATCTTCAGGTTTTAGAATAGTAGCAATGAAAAAAGTTGCTTTATCTAAAGAAAGAGCTGGTGAATTCTATGAAGTTCATAAAGAAAGACCTTTTTATTCAGAACTTGTAGACTATATGTCAAGTGGTCCTTTAATTGCAGCAATATTAGAAAAGAATAATGCAGTTGCTGATTTTAGAGAGTTAATCGGAGCTACCGATCCTTCTGAAGCAAAGCCTGGAACAATTAGACATGAATATGCTGAAAGTAAAGGAAAGAATGCTGTACATGGTTCTGATTCAGACGAAAATGCTCAAATTGAAGCAAACTTTCACTTTTCTATGGAAGAAAGGTTCTAAAAATTATTTTAGAATAATATCCTCTATTACTTTTTTCCCAAATCTCTGATTAATTTGCCTTATTAAATCTGATTTTTGATAAGTAAACTCATTCCTAAGTGTTGATGATTTCAATTTTATATAAAGTTTTCCTTTGTATACTTTTGAATCAATAACATACTTTTGAAGATTATTGCCTATAATTTCATCCCAAATTTCAATGATTCTTATATCATCAAGTTTTCTAGAAAGTTTAGGGTTTTTTAAAATCTTTCTAATTACTGATGAAAGTATATTCATATTTGACGATGCCTTTCTCATTTAATTTGAAATATTAAAGATTTTAAAATCAATACCAGTTTTTTCTAATATCTCCCTACTCCTATTTTCATGAGTATCAGTTATAAAAATTTGAGAAAAAGTTTCTTTTGATGTAAAGGAAATCAATTTTTCAACTCTGTTGTCATCTAACTTATCAAATATATCATCTAACAATAAGATAGGTTTAAAACCTATTTTATCAGTAATAAAATCAAATTGGGCTAGCTTTAATGATATTAAAAATGATTTCTGTTGACCCTGAGATCCAGTTTTCTTTACACTGTAGTTATTCATTTTAAATATAATATCATCTTTATGTATACCGCATCCTGTATTAAAACTGAACTTATCTTTTTCTAATCCATTTTTTAATAAGTTAGAAAATGAATTATCATTAAGTTGTGATTTATATTCTAATGATACCGATTCATTATTTGAAGATATTTCAGAGTAATATTTATTGAAAACTGGAGTTAGTTGAGTTAAAAACTCTTTCCTTAATTTATAAATTTCATTTCCATAAATTACTAAGTTGTTATTAAAATTTTCTAGACTAATTGGGTCAAAATAATTTCTTTCTGAAAATTGTTTTAATAATGAATTTCTTTGTTTTAAAATTTTATTGTAGTTAATAAGATTCTTTAAATATGTTGGATGAAATTGAGATATACTACTATCTAAATATTTTCTTCTTATATCACTTCCTTCTGTTATCAAGTTTGAATCAGTTGGAGATATAATGATTATTGGATAACTTCCTATATGATCAGAAAACCTAGAGTATTTCTTTTTATTTTTCTTTAATATTTTTCCTTTACTTAAGCTGTAATTACATATAATCTCATCAATATCTTCATTATTACAAAATAATCCTTTAATCATAAAAAAATCTAGTTTAAACTGAATATTATTGCTGTCAATATGATTAAAGTAACTTTTTGAAAGAGAAAGATAGTGTATAGAATCTAACACATTTGTTTTTCCAACCCCATTATTGCCAACAAAGCAATTAATCTTTTCGTTAAATTGAAAATTTCGCTCTGAGTGATTTTTAAATTGAAATAATGAAAGTTCTTTTAGATACACAGTATTATTGATATTCATTTCATTAATAATTACATCGTTGAAAATAAATAATGATATAATTACTAAAAAACTTATATTTGCGAACCAAAAATAAGATATAATGGCTAAAAAAAATAATAAAACTGAAGATCAATTTGCTCAAGTTGAAGGTGCATTAACTCAAACTGAACAATTCTTTGAAGATAATCAAAAGAAAATTGTAAGAGTATTTAGTATTGTTATTGGAATTGTTGCACTTTATCTAGGTTATCAGAACTTTTATTTAGAGCCTTTAGAAAAAGAAGCACAGACAGAAATGTTTAGTGCTGAAATAAATTTTGCTAAAGATTCATTTAATTTAGCTCTTAACGGCGATGATCAATATTTAGGCTTCATAGATATTGCTGACGATTTCTCTAGTACAAAAGCTGGTAAACTTGCAAATTACTATGCAGGTCTCTCCTACTTATATTTAGGTGAATTTGAAAATGCCATTGATTATCTTGAAGATTTTAGCTCAGATGATATAGTTTTATCTTCACTTGCAATTGGATGTATTGGTGATGCTTATCTTGAACTTGATGATCAAGATAAAGCAATGAGTTATTACAAGAAAGCTGCAAATAATCATGAAAATGAGTTTACTACACCAAGATTTTTAATGAAGCAGGCTACGATTCATGAACTTCAAGGAAATTATGATGATGCTCTTGAAATCTACAACATAATCAATGATGATTATAGACAATCAAGAGAGGGACAAAATGTAGCAAAATACATTGCTAGAGCAGAAAATAGATAATTAAATTGCTCGTTTATGGCAACTCAAAACAATAATCTTTCTGATTATAACAAAGATTCATTACCAGATGTTTCGAATTTGAGAATTGGTATTGTTATTTCTCAGTGGAATTATGATATTACAGATGGACTTTTCAAAGGAGCATATGAAACATTATTAGATTGTGGAGTATCATCTGATAATATTCTAAAATTAGAAGTTCCGGGAAGCTTTGAGTTAATCTATGGGTCTAAAATATTATACAAAAAGAATTGTGATGCAATTATATGTTTAGGAAGTGTTATACAGGGAGAAACTAAACATTTTGATTATGTATGTCAAGGAGTTACAAATGGCATTAAAGATTTAAATATTGCATTGGATATTCCAATTATTTTTGGAGTTCTTACAGACAATACTAAAGAACAAGCAATTAATAGATCTGGTGGTATACACGGAAACAAAGGTGTTGAAGCAGCGATTACTGCAATAAAAATGGCATATTTAAATAGAAATTAATTTTCTATTAATTTATAATATGTCTAAAAAGAAAAAAGTATAAATTTGTCGCCTTATTTAATGGTCTCGTAGCTCAGCTGGATAGAGCATCTGCCTTCTAAGCAGACGGTCATAGGTTCGAATCCTATCGAGATCACAAGAACCTTACTTTAATCAGTAAGGTTTTTTTTAAACAAAAAAAAGAAATTAATGTTCAGAATATGTGTTATTATTAAGTGAGATGTTTTCTGTCAACATAAAAAGTTCCGAGTGGAACAAGAGATGCAAATAAAATAATAGCAAATTCAATAAAATTCCAATTCTCTTTTTTTCTTAATAAAAAAGCTAAAACTATATAAAGAACAAATAATATTCCATGAGGCATCCCTAATAATTTCACATAAGTATCATCATTTAATTGATACTTAAAATATAGACCAAATGTCATTAGTAAAATGTATGATACTCCTTCTAAGAAAGCTACTATTCTAAACGTTAATTTCACAGAACAAATTTAGATTAATTATGAAAATTAATACTAAATAATTACTTAATTATAATTTGATAATACTTTTAAGATATTAGTTAGGATAAGCATCACTTCCAATACAGTTGTAATTATAATTTGTTCCATTATAAGTATAATTTAAATCTAGTATTATAGTGTATGATGGTCTTGATCCATTCTTAGTTAATGAGCCAGTTCCTGAATAAGTTATTGACTCATTTAAAATTGGATTATATACTGTTTGACTATTTACAACAAAATCACCATATGAAGGGTTTAAAAACTCAATTCTTATATCAAATCTATTATCAAACCCTTCCTCTTGAATATTTAGACTTAAAGTGTTATTGGTTGGATATTTAGAAGTTATATGAATATCTTTGTCTACTTGATTTCCATATTCATCAGTAATTACTAATACGGCATTATATCTTCTATTAAATGTTTTGGTAAATATATTTTCACATACCCATCTTTTAGGTCCGAAAAAATCAAATGGATCTCCACTTCCTTTTCTTACACAATCTTCCCAAATCGAACAATTTAAAGTGCAACCAGAACTAGAGCTAGAACTTGAACTTGAGCCAGAATTTGAAGATGAATTATTATAGTCTTGAGAAGAAAAATTTGAATTTGGTTCTATTTCTCCCCAATTATCTTCACATGAAGTGAAAGAAATAAATACTAATATTGCTAGTGCTAAATATTTTATTGATATGTTTTTATTTGTCATTAGTTTAATTTTATGACACAAAAATATTTAGTGAAAATTTAAATATTATGCAATGCATAAGTTATGTTATGCATAATAAAAAAAGCCCTATCTTATGATAGAGCTTTTCATTTGCGGAGAGGGAGGGATTCGAACCCCCGGTACATTGCTGTACGCTGGTTTTCAAGACCAGTGCATTCGACCACTCTGCCACCTCTCCAAAAGTGGACTGCAAAAATATAAATATTTTCAATCCATAAAAACTTTATCTAACATAATTATATTTTGATTATATCAATTTCTTAATTTAGCATTAAATGATATCAAAAACCCTAAAATTCATCTTATATCCATTATTATGGTTGATATCAGTTGTTCCATTATTTATACTGAATATTTTTTCAATTATAATTAGTCCTTTTTTTACATATAGAAAGAATATTATTTTGTCAAATATTAAACTTGCATTTTCAAAAAAAAATGAGGGGGAGATAAATAATATTTATAAAGGATTTAAATTATACTTTTTAAATCTTATTTGGGAAATAATTAAGATGTTCTCATCTAGTAAAGAATTTTATAAAAAACGTATTAAGGTTTCTAATATGGATCTTATTAATGATTATTATCAAAATAATAAATCAGTTATTATAATTGGAGGTCATTATAATAATTGGGAATGGGCAGGTCCTATCCTATCTCAAATTGGAAATCATCATTTTGTAAGTGTTTATAAGAAGTTATCTAATAATTTCTTTAACAACTTTATGATTAAATTACGTTCTAGATTTGATATTGATGCTGTAGAAATGAATGATTTGATTAAATATTTATTTAATAATGATAAATGTAAAATGATAGCGTTGATTTCTGATCAAAATCCTGTCATTGATGAGAATACTAATTGGCTTTCATTCTTTGGTCATTCAGTTCCTGTAATTGATGGTCCTGAGAAAATTGCTAAAAAATTTAATTACCCTGTTTTATTTTGTGATATTCAAAAAGAAAGTAATGGATTTTACAATATTAAATTTGAAGTTATAGAAGAAAATCCAAAAGATAGTAAAGAAGGCGATATAACAAAAAAGTTTTTTCAACGTTTAGAAAAACAAATAAAACACGATTCAAATAATTATCTTTGGTCACACAATAGATGGAAACACAAAAAATAGATATAGCTGTTGTTATTCTTAGTTGGAATGGAATTGAATGGATTAAGAAATTTCTTCCCACTATAATTGATAAAAGTAGTAATGCTAATATTTATGTAGCTGATAATGATTCAACAGATGGAACCGTTGAATATATTAAAGAAAATTTCACAAATGTTAATGTAATTCAGAATTATTCAAACGATGGATATGCCAAAGGGTATAATGATGCACTTAAAAATTTAAATGAAAAGTATTTTGTTCTAATAAATTCAGATATAGAAGTTACTGATAACTGGTTAAATCCAATTATTGATTTAATGGAAGACAATATAGATATTGCTGCTTGTCAACCTAAAATACTTGATTATAATTTCAGAAATAAATTTGAATATGCTGGCGCATCTGGAGGATATATTGATACACTAGGATATCCATATTGTAGAGGAAGAATATTTTCGGATATTGAAGAAGATAATAATCAATATGACGATATTAAAGAAGTATTTTGGGCATCTGGAGCATGTTTATTTGTAAGGTCAGAAAACTTTAAAGAAATCAATGGATTTGACAATGATTTTTTTGCTCATCAAGAAGAAATTGATTTGTGCTGGAGATTAAAAAATAGTGGATATAAAGTAATGGTAAATCCTCAATCTGTAGTATATCATGTCGGTGGTGGCACCTTAAACTCCTCATCCCCCTTTAAAACTTATTTAAATTTTAGAAATAATCTTTTTATGCTTTATAAAAACCTTCCTTTTCTAAAATTATTAATAACTATTTTATTTAGATTACCATTAGACGGAATAGCTGCAATTACTTTTTTAAAGAAAGAAGATGGTATAGGACATCTATTCTCGATTTTAAGAGCTCATCTAATATTTTATATATCGATTCCCCTTTTAACAATAAAACGTTCTAAAATCAAGCGAAAAAGAAAAGTTTTTGGAATTTCTAACTTTAGTATATTATTTAAATACTATGCTTTGGGTATTAAAAAATATTCAAATCTTTAAGCTTTCTAGAGCAAGTTTGTAAGAATCTAATCCAAAACCACATATTACTGATTTACAATGTTGTGATAGTAAAGATTTTCTTCTATACTCTTCCCTTGAATATATATTTGAAATATGAACTTCAATTACTGGAGTTTTGATTGAACTAATTGCATCTGATAATGAAACAGATGTATGTGTATAACCTCCAGCATTTATTAGAATATAATCATAAGAAAAGCCAACTTCATGCAATTTATCTATTAATTCTCCTTCAACATTTGATTGAAAGTAATCTATGGTAAATGATGAAAATTGTTTTTTTAATGTTACTAAATAATCAGAGAAAGAAATATTACCATAAATTTCAACTTCTCTTTTACCTAATAAATTTAAATTTGGACCATTAATTATCATTACTTTCATAAAACAAATTTATAAAAATGAGTTGGGAGAGTTCAATAAAGGAATTTAAATATTATTTGAGGATTGAGCGTTCACTTGCCGATAATACTATTCAGTCTTATCTTAGAGATATAAATAAATTAGCTGACTATTGTAATCAGCTTAAAATTGACGAAAAAAATGTCAAAGTAAATGATATTAGAAATTTTATAAATCATTTAAACAATGATCAAATATCTGCTAGATCACAGGCAAGAATCATTTCTGGAATTAAAGCTTTTTATAAATATTTAATTTTAGAAGATTATATCAAAGACGACCCTACTCTGCTAATAGAAAATCCAAAAATTGGCTTAAAACTACCTGAGGTTCTTAGTGTAAATGAAATTGAAATTATTATCTCATCTATTGATTTAAGTAAAAAACATGGGCAAAGAAATAAAGCTATAATTGAAACGCTTTACAGTTGTGGGTTGAGAGTTACTGAGTTAATTAATTTAAAGATTAGTAATATAAATTTCAAAGAAGAATATATCAAGGTTATTGGAAAGGGAAACAAAGAACGACTTACTCCTATTGGGTCTAATGCATTAAAATATATTCAGATATACGTAAATGAAGTAAGAATACATCAAAAGATTAATAAGGGTCATGAAGACATTGTTTTTCTAAATAATAGAGGGAGTACATTGTCTAGAGTAATGATTTTTACTCTTATTAAAAATACTCTTGAAAAATGTGGTATTAAGAAAAAAGTCAGTCCACATACATTTAGACATTCATTTGCTACACATCTTATCGAAGGAGGTGCTGACCTTAGAGCTGTTCAAGAAATGCTTGGACACGAAAGTATAACAACAACAGAAATTTATACTCATTTAGATAAAGATTACTTAAGAAGTAATATTATGCAATTTCACCCAAGATCATAATGAATTTAAAGCATAACATTAATAAGATGTACCTTTTAAAGGCTGTTAAGTGGTTTATGATTGTTATGCCCATTATTGTTCTTTTTTTTGAAAAACATGGCTTATCAATAACCCAAATAATGATATTACAAGCAACATATTCGTTCTCTGTTGCATTATTTGAAATTCCTTCTGGTTTTTTTGCTGATATCTACGGAAGAAGATTATCTCTTGTCTATGGTTCAATTCTAACATTTATTGGATATCTTATTTTTTCCTTTTTTTCAGGCTTTAATGAATTCTTTATTGCTGAAATCTTTTTAGGAATTGGAGGTAGTTTAATTTCAGGTGCAGATAGTGCATTGATATATGATACTTTGCTAGAGCTTGAAGAAGATAGTGATTATACTAAAATAGAAGGTAAAAATTATGGTATTGGTAATATTTCTGAAGGATTAGCTGGTATTTTAGGAGGTTTTTTAGCAGTAACTTCATTAAATCTACCTGTTTATATTCAAACTGCAGTGTTGTTTTTTAGTATACCAATTGCGTATTCATTAGTGGAACCAAAGAGTTCGTTTAAACTTGCAAAAAGTTTTAAATCAATTTTATTAATCGTAAAGGAAACTTTAAGTAATAAGAGTAAGCTAAAATGGTATATTATCTATTCATCAGCTATGGGAATTGGAACATTATCTATTGCTTGGTTTGTTCAACCATTTTTAATGCAGATTAACACACCACTTGTGTATTATGGAATTATATGGGCATCTTTAAATATTATAGCAGGAATAACTTCATATTATTCATATTTTTTTAATAGCTCTAATATATTGATTGTTATATCTTTAATGATGATTATATCATTAATAGCATTAGGTTTTAATATTTCTTTATATGGATTTATATTTATTGTCGCTATATATATAATTCGAGGAATTATCACTCCAAATCTTCGTAACCTTATTAATATCAACTCCTCATCTGAGAGAAGAGCTACTGTTTTATCCTTAAGAAGTTTTGTTATTAGAATATCATTTGCTGTAATCGCTCCAATTTTAGGATATGTTACGGATGTTTATGACATTTCTTATGTTTTCTATTCTCTAGCTCTTATAGTTGGAATTACAAGTCTTTTAGCAGTTTATAAACTAAAAATCAATAATTAATTATCTATTTTTGCATCATGGAATGGATGAATAAATTAAAAAAGAAGTGGGGTATTGAAAGTAACTTCCAGATTATAATAATCTTAATTGTATTTGCTATTACTGGATCTCTATCTTTAGTTGTTAGCGACCCTCTTTTAAATCTTATTGGTCTAACAAAAGAAAATGTTAATCCTTGGATATTTACTCCTTTAAGATTAATTATTGTCTTTCCAGTTTACCAAGTACTTATCCTTATAGTAGGTTTTGCTTTAGGACAATTTAAATTCTTCTGGAATTTCGAAAAAAAGATGCTTATTAAGATGGGATTTTCAAAATATTTTAAAGAAGACTAATTTGATGAAATTACTTATCTCTATTGCTACTAGAATTATTCCTAGACATTACCTTCAACATGTCAGTCACTTCTTCTTACGTATTTTTTCATTATTTCTAAGGGGAAATAAATTTGAAGACCCTATAAATGGTAAAACATATAGAAAGCTCCTTCCCTATGGTAGATTAAAACCTAGAGAAAATGCAATAGCACCAGACAGTTTAAGTTTAGAGAGACATCGATTAATGTGGCTTTTCCTAAAGAATAAAACTAATTTTTTTACAGATAATCTTAAATTTCTTCATATTGCCCCAGAATACTGTTTTATCAAAATATTTAAAGGAATGAAAAATCTTGATTATTTAACAGCTGATCTAATTTCACCATGGGCAGATGTCAAAATGGATGTTCATGATATTCCTTTTGAAGAAAATACTTTTGATGTAGTAATTTGTAATCATGTTTTAGAACATGTTGATGATGCTGATAAAGTAATGAAAGAATTTTACAGGGTAATGAAACCAGGTGGATGGGGTATTTTTCAAGTTCCAATTGACTATAACAATCCTGTTACAATTGAAGATAGAAGTGTTACTGATCCAAGAGAAAGAGAACGTTTATACTGGCAAAGCGATCATTTAAGGCTGTTTGGACGTGATTATGGGGATAAGCTTACTGCTGCAGGTTTTAAGGTCACAGAAAACAATTTTATTAATGAAATTGATCCAAAACTTGTAGAGAGATATGCTCTAGACAAAAATGAGATAGTTTATTATTGTCAAAAAGATTAATTTTCTAAGTATACAATCTTCTTAGTTTCAAAAAATACTTCATCAAAATAATCAGATATGTTAACTTTTTGATGCTTAATATTCATCATTTCATCAGTTAAATCACCTCCTTTTAAATAGATTATTCCATTTTTAATCTTATTGTCATTTTTGTTAGAGATTAATCCTTTAACTAAATTTCTAAATTTATTCATTCTAGTAACAGCTCTCGAAACAATAAAATCATGTTTTGTTTTAAGTTTCTCAACTCTGATTGCATTATATGATATATTAGTTAATTTTAGAGTGTTAGAAATTTCTTTAACAACATTAATCTTTTTATTAATACTATCAACTAGTAAAAAATTACAATCTGGGAATATAATTGCTAATGGTATTCCAGGAAAGCCGCCACCAGTACCAACATCTAAAATTGATGTATTTTTTTTAAATGAAATGAACTTAGCAATAGATAATGAATGTAATACATGTTTTAAATACAAATCGTCAATATCTTTTCTAGATATTACATTAATTCGGCTATTCCATTCTTTATATAATATTTCTAATTCTTTAAACTTTTGAATTTGATCATCGGTTAAATTCGGAAAATATTTTAAAATTAATCTCATGTCTTTTACCAACGATTATGATTATTATTAATACTAAAAATAAATAAAGAGCCTTGAAATACTAAATTAAAAACTTCATAGATTGGAGACAGTAAAAATAAATCTGAGCAATTTAATTTTTTCATTAATGGATAATTAATTAAATAAATAAGAAAAAGCTTTAATGTTACTAAAGGTCCCCATATAAAGTAAGAAACTTGCAGGTAAAAAAGATAAAAAAGCAAGGAAAAAAATAAGAATTGAGAGATTGAATAGAATGAAAGAAAAAACTTAATCTTATTATCATAAAGCGGAGAAGTTGTTAGATGTCTTCTCTTTTGAGCATACCAATCTTTCCATGTTATTTTGGGAATAGATATCGTATGAGATTTTTCAGACAACTCAATACCAACTTTATATTTTTTTGAAACTTCTCTAATAAATAAATCATCGTCACCAGATGATACGTGTAGATGATTTGCAAAACCTTTATTTTTAAAGAATATAGACTTTTTATATGCCAAGTTTCTTCCAACACCCATATAAGTTAAAGATTTTAACGCATATGAAAAGTATTGCATTGCAATAATATAAGTGTCAAATCTTATGAATTTATTAAGCAACCCTTTTTCTTTTTGATATGCTCCATATCCTAAGACAACATCATATTTATTGAAATTAGAGGCCATAGATGAAATCCACTTGTTACTTTCAACGTAACAATCAGCATCTGTTAAAAGTAGATTTTCATATTTTGCTGATTTTATTGCTAGAGTTAAAGCAAATTTTTTACCAATAACATGATTTACATTTTCATCAATATTTACAACTTTTAATCTAAAAAATGTTTTTTCATATTCATTTAATAAATCTTTTGTATTGTCATTAGATTGATCATTAACAACGATAACTTCATAATTTATAAAATCTTGAGTTAAAAATGTTTTTAAATTCTTTTTGAGATTATCGTATTCATTTTTAGCACAAATAATAACTGAAATCCCAGATTTATTTGAGCCTTTATGCTCTTTGAAAACTATTAATTTTCTAAAGAAATATATGTTGTAAATAATCTGAACTATTAGAAAAAACCAACAAATACAAAGAAATATTAAAATATGGTATTCTAAATTACTGTAGTATGAGAAAAACAAATTAACTATTTAGGTAGTTTGATATATTATCCTCTACTCTATTAATTACATCAGACACATCCTCTTTAATGAATTTATCTCCTGTAATAAGTTCAAATAATTCTATATATCTTTCAGCAACTTGATTACAATAGTCTTTAGTCATCTCAGGAATATTTTGCCCTTCTTTACCTTGGAATCCATTTTCAATTAGCCACTGTCTTACAAACTCTTTCGATAATTGTTTTTGAGGTAAATTATTTTCTATTTTATTTTCATATCCATCTAAATAAAAATATCTAGAAGAATCTGGTGTGTGAATTTCATCAATTAATGTTATTACTCCTTCTGAATCTTTACCAAATTCATATTTTGTATCTACAAGAATCAATCCTTTTTCTTCAGCAATTTCTGTTCCTCTTTGAAATAAAGCATATGTATATTCTTCTAATTTTATATAATCTTTTTCAGAAACAAGATTAGTTGCTAATATATCTTCTCGAGTGATATCCTCATCATGACCTACATCTGCTTTAGTTGTTGGAGTTATAATTGGAGAAGGAAACTTCTGATTCTCTACCATATTATCAGGCATTGGAACTCCACACAATAATCGTTTACCAGACTTGTATTCTCTCCAAGCATGACCAGTTAAATAACCTCTTATAACCATTTCAACTTTAAATGGCTCACATCTCTTTCCTACTGTTACACTAGGGTCTGGACTAGCTTCTTTCCAGTTTGGTAAAATATCAGCTGTAGCATCTAAAAATTTTGAGGCAATTTGATTTAATACTTGACCCTTATAAGGAATTCCTTTTGGCAATACATGATCAAATGCTGATATTCTGTCAGATGCTATCATAACAAGTTTATCATTCCCTATTGTATAAACATCTCTAACCTTGCCTTTGTAAAGGTTCGTTTGGTTTGGAAAATTAAAGTTAGTCTTTGTAATTGTATTCATTTTTCTATTTGTAAGCATTAATAATTTGTTTAACTAATTTATGTCTTATGATATCTTTCTCATCAAGATTTATAAAACTAATATTTTTTATGTCTTTTAAAATCTTTTTGGCATGTAAAAGGCCTGATTTTTTGTTGATAGGTAAATCAACTTGTGTTAAATCTCCAGTAATTATAAATTTGGCTGATTGTCCCATACGAGTTAAGAACATCTTCATTTGATGTTGTGTTGTATTTTGTCCTTCATCAAGAATTACAAATGCATTATCTAATGTTCTACCCCTCATAAAAGCTAATGGAGATATTTGTATAGTTCCATCTTCTATATAATCATTTAATTTTGTAAAAGGAATCATATCAAAAAGTGCATCATATATTGGCTGCATATAAGGATCTAATTTTTCTTTTAAATCACCAGGTAAAAATCCTAAATTTTCTCCAACTTCAATTGCGGGTCTAATTAGAATAATTCGTTTAACTTTTTTTTCTTTTAAATATTTAACTGCTAAAGCAACTGAAGTATATGTTTTACCAGTACCAGCTGGTCCAATTGCAAAAACTATATCATTTTTTTCAATGGAGTCAACCATTTTTCTTTGGTTTAATGTTTTTGCTTTAATTAAGTTTCCATTTTTTCCGTGAACAATGATTTTAGCATCACCATTTAATATATTCTCTTTGCCCTCAATTATCCTTTCAATTTGATTAATTGTAAGTGAATTGTATTTATTTAGATGATCGATAAATAGATTAAATTTAGATTCAAAATGAATTATTTCATCTTTAGAACCTACAACTTTAATTTTATCACCACGTGAAATAAGTTTAATATGAGGAAACAACCTTTTAATCTTATTAAATTTTGAATTGTTAGATCCTAAAATTTTATTTAAGTCGTTATCCTTTATTGTTATTAATTTCTCACTCATTACTTATTTCGTTCATCATTTTCTTCTTAATTTTGAAATACGAAATAACAATTTTTAATCTACTTCTACAACACATTTTAACTAATTAATGTCTATAATTACACTTACTTCAGACTTAGGAAATAAAGATTATTATTTACCATCTTTAAAAGCAAATATCCTAAGTCAGATTGATAATGTAAATATTGTTGATATTTCTCATGAGATAGATCATTTTAATATTTTACAAGGTGCCTTGGTCTTAAAAAATTGTTACAAAGATTTTCCTAGAGACACTGTTCATATCATAGCAATTGATGATGAATTATCAGCTGAAAATGATCATGTAGCTGTATATGCTCATGGACATTATTTTATTGGTGCTGATAATGGTTTTTTTTCAATACTATTAGATGATTTTAAACCTGACAAAATTGTTTCATTGAATATAAGTCAAAAAACAGATTATCTAACATTTGCATCAAGAGACGTATTTGTTATCGCTGCATGTCATTTAAAAAGAGGTGGTACCTTAGAGTTAATTGGAAAGGAAATAGATGATTTTAAAATAAAGAAGAACATTTTAATGCCTGTAATTGAATCTAATTTAATAAAAGGTGTAGTAACTTATATAGATAACTATGGAAATGCAATAACAAATATTGATTATAAAACATTTGAAAAAAATAGAAGAAGTAGAAATTTCTCAATACTCTTTGGAAGAGAAGATGAAGAAATTAAAAAACTATCTACTAAATATAAAGAAGTTGAAATTGCTGAAAAATTAGCTATATTTAACAGTAATAATTACCTTCAAATATCAATAAATCAAGGTAACGCAAATTCACTTTTAGGTTTAAATTTTTTTGATACAATAAGAATAGAATTTAAATGATTGCCATATTTAAAAAAGAACTTTTACTATTTACTAAAAATAAAATTGGTTTAATTACTGTATCTATTCTTTTATTAGTTTACAGTTTAATATTATTTACTAATATTTTTAATTTAAATATTTTAGAAAATGGATATGCAGATTTTAGTACTTTTTTTCAGTTTATCTCCTATCATATACCTAATATTTATCCCTGCAATTGCAATGCGTTCATTTTCTGAAGAATATAAGAATAATACTATCGATATTTTATTTTCAAAACCAATCAGTAAACTTAATATTGTTTTGGCTAAATTTTATTCGGTTTTTTTTATTGTTTTTCTGTCGATAATTCCAACTATTATTTATCCTATAACAATATATTTTATTGGAGAGGAAATAGGTAATCTTGACATAGGAGCTACTGTGGGTTCTTATATTGGATTATTATTTTTATGTCTTGTATTTTCCTGCATATCAATTTTTGCATCATCACTTTCTAGAAATCAGCTTAACTCCTTTATTATTGGAGTTTTCTTAAATATATTCTTTTATTATGGTTTTGATATTATAAGTCAACTTGTAGATAATGGTAGTGCAAGTTTAGTTATTCAAAAAATGGGGATAATTAATCACTATGAATTATTAAGTAAAGGTTTAATTTCTACTACTGATATAGTTTATTTTGTTTCTTTATCAATACTTTTTATCATGCTTTGTAAATTAAATATTGAAAAAAAGTAATATGAAAAAATTCAATAAAATATTTACAATTATTATAGCAATAATATTTTTTAATGTTTTAAGTAATTACTTTTCCTTTAATATTGATTTAACTGAAGATAAAAAATATACATTATCAGATAACAGTAAAAAAAATACTTTCTAATATTGATGATATTTTATCTGTCAAAGTTTATCTTGAAGGTAATCTTCCTACTGGCTTTGAAATACTTAGTAATTCAATAAATAATTTTTTAATTAATTGTAAAAAAGAAAATAGCTTATTAGAATTTGAATTCATTAATCCAAATGACAATGATGAAATTAAAACAAATGAAATTTATAAACAATTACAAAATCAAGGACTGTACCCAACTGATTTAACTGTAAAGAAAAGTAATGAAACATCTAGAAAAATCATTTTTCCAGGTGCAATAATGTATTATAAGGATAAAAGAGAAGCAATTAATCTATTAGAAAATAATTTTTCTTTATCACCACAAAATAATATCAATAATTCAATAGAAAATATTGAGTTTCATATTATCTCGGCTATTAGTAAGTTGATAAATAATCAAAACGAGAATATTGCTTTTTTAACTGGAAATGGTGAATTAAATAGCAATCAAACTTTTGATATTACAAACTCAGTTAATAATGATAATAACAATCTAAATTACTACTACAACGTAGAGGAGTTTAACATTAAAGAATTTGAATATGATAGTATCAATAATGAACCAAATATTGAACTACAACTTAAAAAATTAAATAGATATAAACTTATCATTATTGCAAAACCAACGATTCCTTTCAATAAGCTTGATAAATTTTTAATTGACCAATACATTATGAACGGTGGAAAATTATTATTATTTATTGATGGGGCAAGTGGATCTATTGATAGTTTAAATAATGAAAAAGGTTATTTTATTTCTACCAAAAATGATTTAAATCTTGATGATCAATTATTTAAATATGGTTTAAGAGTTAATTCTGATTTTGTCCAAGATTTAAGATCTACTGAAATCCCTATTGTGACTGGATTTAGTAATAACCGTCCTTTACAAGAATTATTTAAATGGCCTTACTACCCATTACTTTCTAGTAATTTAAATCATCCTATTTCAAAGAATTTAGATGGAATAAAGTGTGATTTTATTAGCTCTATTGATACATTAAAAAATGATATTAAAAAAACAATTTTATTGGAGAGTTCAATTAATTCAAGAGTTATACAAACTCCTACAAAGGTTAGTTTGGGCATCATAGAAAACCCACCACCAATAGAAAGTTATAACAAAAGCAATTTACCCTTAGCTGTTTTATTATCAGGTAAATTTACTTCTGTTTTTAAGGATAGAATCATACCAAAAAATAATAACATTAAAGTTAAAAATTATAGTGACAGTACCAGTATAATTGTTGTATCGGATGGTGATTTAATTGCAAATGAAATTACTAAAAATGAAAATGCTTTTCCTCTTGGTTATGATAAATATATAAACTATACATTTAATGGAAATAAAGAATTTATAATGAATGCTATTCAGTATTTAACTGATAATGATGGTCTGCTAAATCTTAGAGCAAAAAATATAAAACTTAGACTTTTGAATAATGAAATTATTTCAGATAATAAAAGTTTAATCGTTTTTTTAAATATCTTCATCCCTTTATTAATTTTTATAATTAGTATATTATTTATTAATAAGCTTTACAGTGTAAAATATGATTAAGAAGATTTCAATTATTTGTATAGCCTTGTTAATTTGTTATTTTTTTTATGACAATTACACTGAAAATAAGAAGGAATTAGAGAAAAAATTTGCAATTGAAAATATAGATGAAATAGAAAAAATATTTTTAAGTGATAGAAAAGGAACAAATTTGATTTTAAATAAAAAAAATGATAGTTGGATAATTAATGACACTTTTCTTGTTAGAAATGATGCTATTACCACATTGTTAACTACAATAAAAGAAATAGAAGTACAAAGACCTGTTTCTAACAGCTCATTTAATAATGTGATAAAACAATTAGCTACTACTGGAGTTAAAATTGAAATTTATTATAATAATAAAGTTAAAACATATACTGTTGGTGGGTCTACAAGTGATCATTTAGGAACATATATGTTAATGGATAACTCAGATAACCCATATATTATGCATATCCCTGGTTTTAATGGTTTTTTATCCCCCAGATATGGTATTCAGGGCTATGAGCTAGATATTACTAAATGGAGAAATAATTCAATATTTAATATTGAATCTGAAAATATTGAGGAAATTACTTTAATTAATATTCAAGATTCTTACAAATCATTTAAAATTAAAAAGAAACCATTAACTCTTGAGAATTATGAAGGCAATAAAATAAAATATAATTTAAATTTTATTGTTGAATATTTCAATTTATTTTCAGATTTAGAATGTGAAAAGTATAAAGGATTTAATATTGATATCTCTGATGAAAAATATTTGTATAAATTATCAATAAAACACAATGGTAAAACAGATACTCTCGATGTTTATTCATTCTCAAAAAGAAATAATAATAAAAATCAATCTGAGCCAAATGTTGAAAGATTGTATGCACGATTAAATGGTGGTGAGTACATGTTAATTCAAAAGTATGTTTTTAACAAAGTGTTTATATCTATTGATGATTTTACAGAAAAATTATAGTATATATTTTACTTATTAAATTATATTTGAAAAAAGAATAATTTAATATTTGTATTCATGAAATTTATTGTAAATAGCTCAACTCTTTTAAAAGAACTTCAAAAATTAAATGGAGTAATTAGTACAAGTAACACATTACCTATTCTTGATAATTTCTTGTTTGAAATTGAAGATGGTAAAATTAAGATTATAGCTTCTGATTTAGAAACTACTATGATTTCAGAAATAACTACTGAATCATCTTCTAATGGGCAGATTACAATTCCTTCTAAAATTCTTATAGATACATTAAAAACCTTCTCTAATCAACCACTTACATTTCTTGTAGATGAAGATACAAAAGGAATAGAAATTAGTTCTGAAACTGGAAATTATAAATTAGCTGGTCAAGATGCAAAGGAATTTCCAAAGGTTCCAGAATTAACATCATCTTCATCTTTTTTAATTCCATCTACAGTTCTTTTTAATGCAATTAATAAAACTTTATTTGCAAGTGGCAATGATGAACTTCGTCCTGTTATGTCTGGTGTTTTTTGTGAATTATCAGAGGAATCTATAACATTTGTTGCAACTGATGCTCATAAACTAGTTAAGCATACAAGATCTAAAATATCTTCAAACTCAAATTCATCTTTTATCTTACCTAAGAAACCATTATCTCTACTAAAAAACAATATTGATAATGACTCAGAAATTAATGTTGAATTTAATGAAACTAATGTTAGATTTCTTTTAGATAATATAACCTTAATATGCAGATTAATTGATGGAAAATATCCTAACTATGATGCTGTGATTCCAAAAGATAATCCAAATAAGTTAGTAATCAATAAAGACGAATTGTTAAATTCAATAAAACGTGTATCTATTTATGCTAGTAAAACTACACATCAGATTCGTCTTAAAATAGCGGGTAGTCAATTACAAATAACATCTGAGGACTTGGACTTTGCTAATAAAGCTGAAGAGAGGTTAACATGTAGCTATGAAGGTGAAGACATTGAAATAGGCTTTAATTCAAGATTTGTTATTGATATGCTTAATAATATTGGTTCAGATCAAATATGTCTAGAAATGAGTGCACCAAATAGAGCAGGTATAATTTTACCTCTTGATGGTCAAGAAGAGAATGAAGATACTCTTATGCTAGTTATGCCAGTAATGTTAAACTAGAGGCTCATCTGAATTAACCTTCCATCAACTAATGTTGGAATAATATTTGAACTTATATTTGGATTTAAACAAAAGATAGTATCTTTTTCTATGTTTAAATTTTTTAATCTCTTTCTATGTGCTGAGTTTGATAAAAATTTAAAATAATCTGCTTCTGCTAATTTATTGAGATGTAGAGAAGCTTGCGCTGAATCACAGTTTATATTATACTCTTTATGTGAGGTTAATCTATCTATTAAATATCCAGAAAATATTGAGTCTTCTAAATTAAAAACACCTTTCCAGCCAGAACAAAGTATTAAAACATCTCTTTTGGAATTAATTAAATAATTACAAATAGAATCCACATTAATAAAACAAGCAGTAATAACTTGAAACTTCTTTGCCATATTTATAGCTTTAGTTCCATTAGTAGTAGTTAAAACTAATGTTTTGTTCTTTATTTCAGAGTTCATATACTGAAAAGGAGAATTTCCATAATCAAATCCATCTAGAGCTTCAGCATTTCTCTCAGCTGCGACAATAGTATTTTTTGTATTTAAAAATTTCTTGGCATCAGAAACAGATGATACTGGAATAATATCTTTTATTCCATAATGAAATGCAGTTGATATAACTGATGTTGCTCTTAATAAATCCACTACTACTACAATTGTAGAATCAGTTAAATGATAATTTTTAAATAGATCAGAAACTAAACAAACGTTAATACTTTGTTTAGATAACATTATAAAAAAGGAAATTTAACAATTCTTGCATCAAGAAACTTATTCCTTACTTGAATCAAAATATTATTTCCAATATTAGATTCATCTATGTTTATATAAGCTAGTCCTATTGCTTTATTAAGACTTGGGGACATAGATCCTGAGGTAACAGTACCAATATCTATATTATCATTATTAAATACTTTGTAATGTTGTCTTGCTATTCCTTTTCCAATAATTTCAAATCCAACTAATTTTCTTTTTAAACCATTATTTTTTTGTTTCACAAAATAATCAGAATTAATAAAATTTTTTGAAAGATTTGTTATCCATCCAAGTCCAGCTTCTAAAGGAGATGTTAAATCATTAATATCATTTCCATACAAGCAGAAACCTTTTTCAAGTCTTAATGTATTTCTAGCTGCAAGGCCAATTGGCTTTAAATTTTTATCATTTAGAAATAAATCTTGCCATAATTTTAAAACATATTTATTTTTCACATATAATTCATATCCTAATTCACCTGTATATCCAGTTCTTGAAATAATTACATTATTTATTTCTGAAACTTCTGCATGAGTAAATGTATAATATTCTAGATCAGATAAATTAACCTTAGTTAATTTCTGAAGTAAATTTAAAGATTCAGGTCCTTGTAAAGCTAATAATGAAAAGTCATTAGATTTATTTTCTATTTTACAATCATAAGAATTATTATCGCTGAGCCAATCAAGATTCTTTTTAATATTAGATGCATTAACAACTAACATAAATGAATTTTCTTCAAACATGTAAACTAAAATATCATCTACTATCCCACCCTTTTTATTTGGCAAACAAGAATATTGAACTTTTCCAGGGTATAATTTATTTATATCGTTAGAGGTAATAAATTGTAAAAATAATGCGGCTTCATTTCCACTTATAAAAATTTCACCCATATGAGAAACATCAAAAACACCAACATGATTTCTAACCGCTAAATGTTCTGAAATAACACCTTCATATTGAACAGCCATATTAAAGCCAGCATAATCAACCATTTTACCGCCAATGGATTTATGTAAAGAAGATAATTCTAAATTTATCATTTATCAATAATTAAAACAAATTTATAAAATCATTATACTTATTTGTATTATTTATAAATAAAAAAACAGAATATAAAATTCTGTTTTTTTTGTAGCGTGAGGGAGACTTGAACTCCCGACCTCAGGGTTATGAATCCTGCGCTCTGACCAACTGAGCTACCACGCCAAATAAGGAGGCAAATATACTATTTTCAATAATTTTAATGAATATATTTTGAAAATTATGAACGGTCATTTTCAGATAATAAATCAGTATGATGTTTTAATGTTCTTAGAATCAAAATAAAAAAGATAACAATAGAAGATATTATTAATAAATTATAAGATATAAAAAATGAATTATATGAGAAATAATTTCTAACAAAATCAATAAATAAATATCCAACTATTCCTGATAGTAAACTTGAATATTCTCTTCTTAATATTGAAATATAAGAAAAAGGAATATCAGATTTAGTAAAACTCAAACTTTTAGGAAAAAAAGAATTAGTTTGTTTAGCCCATTTATTATATTGTTTATCAAATTTTTTTCTTAAAAAGCACTCTTCTGCAAATATTATTCTACGATAGAAAAGATAAAAGATGAATGACATATAAATTAAAAAATATATATTAAAAGTATATAAAGAAACACCTAGCCATATAAAATAATTTCCTAGATATAAAGGATTGCGAACTAATGAATAAATTCCTTTTGTATTTAGTGTTTCAGCAATTTGTTTGTTCGTATTTCTACCACTTGTGTTTTTAGGAGTTGTAGCTATTGTATAAAAACGAATTAAATATCCAGAAATAAAGAAAAAAATAGATGAAAAAATAAATATTTCATTATAATTATTGAAGGAAGTAAGCATTATAAAAGGAATAGAAGATAAAAACAATAAGATAGGAAACTGTCCTCTATATTTAAATAAAAAGTTTCCTTGTTCTTCTAATGTCATATTAATATTATCTTTGCAAAAAGATTTGCAAACTTATAAAAGATATGTCAGATTTAATCAAATACTCAATCGAGATACCAATAAATTCTTCAGTAAATGTTTTGTATAAGAGATTAAGCACTCCAAGTGGATTAGCAGAATGGTTTGCTGATAACGTTAATCTTAAAAATAATATATATACCTTTTTTTGGGACGACAGTGAACAGTCTGCAAAAATTTTAAAAAAGAAAAACAATAAATTTATTCAGTTTAAATGGGTAGACGATGAGTACAAAGAATCTTATTTTGAATTTGCTATTCAAATTGATGAAATGACATCAGATGTTTCATTAATAATAACTGATTTTGCTGAAGATCTAGATGAAAAAGAAGAGCAAATAATGCTATGGGAACAACAATTTGAAAATTTAAAAAGAGCTATTGGCTCATAGCATAATTGAAAAAAATAAATCTATATTTAATTAGATCTTTTCTTGGCCCCTTTTTTGCCTCATTACTAATAGTACTTTTTATCTTATTAATGCAATTTCTATGGAAGTATA
This sequence comes from Flavobacteriales bacterium, assembly GCA_045561575.1. Taxonomy (GTDB): domain Bacteria; phylum Bacteroidota; class Bacteroidia; order Flavobacteriales; family BACL11. Next base: position 8,888 of record JBJKXM010000072.1, on the reverse strand, counting down.
TTGATGATTTAATTGGTAAAGGTTTAACCTTATTTCAAGTTAGTGAATTAATGATGTATTCAATAGCAAGGTTTGTCCCACTGGCTTTACCTATAGCTGTTTTAATATCTAGTGTCATGGTCATTGGGAAATTAGGAGAGAATTATGAAATAGCTGCTTTGCAGTCCTCAGGAATATCACTAAAAAAAATATTACAACCGTTATTTTTATTTATAATCATCATTTCTAGTTTTTCTTATTTATTTTCTAATTATGTTATGCCAATTGCTAACTATAAAGGAGGGAGTTTACTTTATGATATAAAAAAGAAAAAACCATCTGTAAACATAAAAGAAGGGATTTTCTATAATGATATTGATGGCTTTAGTATTAAAATTGGCACAAAGAATTCTAATAACGGCTTGCTATATGATATACTAATTTATGATCATACTGATAATAATGGAAATAAAAAAGTTATTTCAGCTCAATCTGGAAAAATGGAAATATCAGATAATGAAAAATACATGGAATTAACTCTCTATAATGGAAATTCATATATTGAATTAAAAGATAATAAAAAGAAATCTAATCATAGGAAAATATCTTTTAGTGAAAATCTAATAAGATTTGATCTTTCAAATTTTGGTTTAAAGAATAGTGAAATGTTATATAAGGGACATTATGCTATGTTAAATAATAAACAACTACAATATTCTATTGATTCACTAAATAAAAAACTTGAAGAAAAGAAGATACTTGTATATAATAGAATATCAGAAAAATATAATTATAATGCTAATAATAAGTTAGATTCAACTTTAAATTCAAATAAAATATCAAGCAAAAAAATATCTGAAACAGCTATTAATAAATTAAGAATTCTAAAATCTATCTCAAATTCAAATTCTGATGATATTAATTATAAAAAGTCAATAATAGCAAAACATAAAATTGAATGGCATAGAAAAATATCCTTATCATTTGCATGTGTAATCATGTTTTTAATTGGTGCTCCTATTGGCTCAATAGTTCGTAAAGGAGGCTTCAGTATTCCCTTATTAATATCTATCATTCTTTTTGTAACATATTATGTTATTAGTATAACAGGAGAAAAAACTGCAAAAGATTTATCAGCATCACCACTAGAAGGAATGTGGATTGCTAATTTCATATTTATCCCAATATCAATCATTTTAATATTTATGGCATCTAACAATATAAAATTCCCAAAAATTTCTGATTATATTAAATTAAACACCTAGATAAATTCACATAAATAGTTAATTTTGCAAAATAAATTTTTACAATGAATTTTAATACGATTGAAGAAGCAATATCTGATATAAAAGCTGGAAAAGTTATTATTGTAATCGATGATGAAAATCGAGAAAATGAAGGGGATTTTATAGCAGCTGCTGAAATGGTTACTCCAGAAATGATAAATTTTATGGCTACTCATGGAAGAGGTTTAATATGTACTCCCCTACTTGAAAAACGTTGTGAAGATCTAGGTTTAGATTTGATGATAGGTAAAAACACTGCTGCATTTGAAACTCCATTTACTATTTCTGTTGACTTGATAGGTAATGGTTGTACAACAGGAATATCTGCTTCTGACAGAGCTAAAACCATTAAAGCTTTAGTTGACCATAATACTCATAAAGATCAATTAGGTAAACCTGGACATATTTTTCCATTAAAAGCTAGAGAAGGTGGCGTATTAAGGCGTGCAGGTCATACTGAAGCATCTATAGATTTAGCAAGGCTAGCTGGATTAGAGCCTGCTGGTGTAATTGTAGAAATATTAAATGAAGATGGTTCCATGGCTAGAACACCTGAGCTTCATCTAATTGCTAAAAAATTTGATTTGAAATTTATAACAATTAAAGATTTAATAAAATATAGATTAGAAAATGAAAGTCTTATTAAAGAAGAAGTAGATGTAAAATTACCTACTGATTTTGGTGATTTTAAATTAAAAGCTTTTAAACAAATTACTAATGACCAGATACATATGGCTATTTATAAAGGAGAATGGGATAGAAACGATGAAGTTGTAGTAAGGGTTCATTCATCTTGTGTAACTGGTGATATATTTGGATCATGTAGATGTGACTGTGGTCCCCAATTACATGCAGCGCTAAGACAGATAGAAAAAGAAGAAAAGGGAATTTTAGTTTATATGAATCAAGAAGGAAGAGGAATTGGCTTACTTAATAAACTCAAAGCATATGAATTGCAGGAACAAGGGAGAGATACAGTAGAAGCAAACATAGAATTGGGTTTCTTACCTGACCACAGAGATTATGGTGTTGGTGCTCAAATTTTAAGAGCAATGAATGTTAGTAAAATTAAATTGCTTTCTAATAATCCAAAGAAAAGGGTTGGTTTAGAGAGTTATGGTATAGAAATTGTTGATACACTTGCCATAGAAATAAATTCTAATGAACATAACAAATTTTATCTTCAGACAAAAAGAGATAAAATGGGGCATACATTAAAAAATTTAAATGACTGACAACCTTATTATTTTAGGAATTGAATCATCATGCGATGAAACATCTGCTGCTATTCTTAAAGGTTCTAAAGTTCTTTCAAACATTATAGCAAGTCAAAAGATTCATGAAGAATATGGAGGAGTTGTTCCTGAGTTAGCATCAAGGGCACACCAACAAAATATAATTCCTATTGTTGATGTAGCTATTAAATCTGCTAATATTGACAAAAAAGATATTGATTTAATTGCCTATACTAAAGGTCCAGGTTTACTTGGTTCTCTTCTTGTAGGCAATTCTTTTGCAAAATCATTATCATTTTCTTTAAATAAACCACTTGTATCTGTTAATCATATGCAGGCTCATATATTAGCTCATTTTATTGAACATGAAGAACAAGAAAAACCTAAATTTCCATTTCTCTGTCTTACAGTCTCTGGTGGTCACACACAAATTGTAAAAGTTAAAAGTTACAATGAAATGAAAATAATTGGTTCAACTCTTGATGATGCAGCTGGTGAAGCATTTGATAAATCTGCAAAAGTTTTAGGACTAAAGTACCCTGGAGGACCATTAATTGATAAATATGCTAAAGAAGGTAATATTAATGCTTTTACTTTTGGCAAACCAAAAATTGACAACCTAGATTTTAGTTTTAGTGGATTGAAAACTTCAATTATGAATAAGATTAATACATCATTACAAAAAGACAAAAATTTTATATCAAATAATTTAGAAGATCTTTGCGCATCAATTCAAGAATCAATTGTTTCAATTCTAATTGATAAAATTAATAAAGCTAGCCTACAAACAGGTATTTCAAATATAGCTATAGCAGGTGGTGTATCCGCTAACTCATATTTGAGAAAAAAATTAACAGAGTTAGGAAAAAACAATAATTTTAACATTTATATACCTAAGTTTGAGTATTGCACGGATAATGCTGCAATGATAGCTATAGCAGGTAAATATAAATTTAAAACTGATGATATAATTACAGATTTTTCTGAAACGGCATCGGCCAGGCTTTCATTTTAAAAATTCAATGGTTTTATCTATTGCAATTTGAAAGTGCATAGGAAATTTAATATCATCATATGGGTGTGATACTCCAAAAACATGATTTGCTCCCTTAATTTCTTCTACAATGGTTTTTTCGTTCCATTTTTTGAAGTCATATACTTCATCAACTAAAACAGTTGGATCATCACTACCATGAATTGCTAAATGTGGTATTTTAATATTTCTACAAGCATTTTTAATATCAAATCTTTCAGAATTTTTTATACAGTCCTCATAAAATTGATAATAAAGTGGCATATTTTGATTAGTTCTACTATTAAATATATAAGCAACACCTTCACTCTTCCAAATATCATGTTTAGATTTATCCATTCTTTTTATAAAATTAGATGGAGATGCCCATGAAACAACCTTATTTACTCTTTTATCTTCACTAGCCTTTAAAATACTAATAGCTCCTCCTCTACTATGACCAAGTAAATTAATATTTTCAGTATTAATTTCATTATTATATTTATTATTAAAAATCCAATCAATAACTAAATTAAGATCGTCTAACTCTAGAGATAAATTATTATTACCAAATGCATTTAAATCAACAAATTCAACTGGATTATCAATGGATGTACCATTATAAGAAAAGTTAAATTTTATGAAGAAGAAATTATTATTTGCAAAAAATTCAGCCATTTGATTAAATGGTCCCCAATCTTTAAATCCTTTAAAACCATGAGAAAACAATACAACATTTTTTTTGGAATTATTTTTTTTAAAAAAAATATCTAAGAGAATCTTTTTATCTTTTGATCCATTAATTAAAAGACTTTCTCTGAAAATCATTTATTTTCAATAATCATTTTCTTCTCTACAGATCCATCATCATAAATATATAATAACATAGTATTTGATGATGAATTAACATTTCTTCCAATTATATCAATAACATTAATTAATTTTTTTGAAGACTGTAAATTATTAATAGAAGTCGAATTTTGAATAGTAATTTCAAACTTATCAAAACCTCCTTCAACCCAATGACCTCCTAGAGCATCCCAATCTGCTGTTTCGATAATTATTCGCATTGAGTTATTTAATGAAATATATTGACTTAAATTAAATGATTTACTGTTCCATTGCCCTAGATTAGGAGAATTAGATGTTAAAGTTTCTAGAGTGTTTGTAAAAACACCATTAGTAATTTTCACTGTAATTGAATCATTTGCAGGAGTACCTCCTCCCCAAGTAGGAAAATCATTATTAAACCATAAATTATAATTCAAGAAATAATTCTCATCTGTATTTAATGGAGATGAAAGGTCAAAAATAGGTGAAGTTAATATGGTATTATAGTCATCAACGTCATTATCTCCAACTTGACTTCCTGAAGCTAGACCTGTTACATATGCATAATCATAGCAATCATTGTTTACATCATCATCTGGGTTAAAGTTTGATCCATTATAATCTGTACCTTCAGGATTTCCTCTTTGCCATATACCTTCATTAGCAGAAGAAGCGCCACCATTAACTGTCCATCCAAAATCGAAAGTAAAGTCATCATAATATCCCTCTAATAGAATTATTTGATTATTTGATGAAGAAGATATAAATTCATTAGTACAAGATGTAATAAAACCCCAAGATCCAGCAATTACATTATAATTTCCTTCATAAATACCATTAATATTAAAATCACCATTAGAATCCGTTGTAGTATTAAGAGTAAAAGAAGAATTATAGATGAATACATCAGAATTTGGAATTCCTATACCATTAATATCAACTACACTTCCACTTGTATTAAATGATTGAAGTGGTTGTAGTTGAGCATTTAAAATTGTTGTATTTCCATTAGTAAATGCTGCATTTAGTGTATCAGCTAAGTATCCAGGAGCTGAAAAAATTACATCATATGATGAAGAATTAGCAATTCCTGTCATGTAGTTTCCAGATAAATCTGTTGTAGTTTGAATTGTTAGAGTTGAATTAACTATTTCAATTGTAGCATTAGTTATAGGATTAGAATTAGAAATATCTGATACAGTACCTTCTAAATAACAAGCCTGTAAAAAATCTCTACTATAAATTAATAAACGACCATTATTATTATTACCGCTATTAATGTCAGATGAAATTATATTTCCAGATGGGAGAAAAGGATAAGTTCCCCAACAACCATCAAAACCGTCACCTGATAGTGGTGATGAATCAAAGTGAGCTACTTCAACAAGGTTATTAGGATTTGTAATATCGTGAACAACTGTTCCATCTCTGTAGTAAGATGTGATAATAAAATTTCCATCGACATGAGTATTGTGTGGAATAGAATTAGAACCAGGATTAGATTGAATTCTATCAATTTCTTGAATATTATTTAAATTTGAAATATCATAAGATCCGATATATGCATCCGAGACTTCATCTGTTGTAAAGATATAATTACCATTATCAGAAACCCAAGCGTTGTGAGTAAAGTCACTTGGAGTACCTACATTTCCTAAATTAACAGGATTTGATTTATTTGATACATCCACAACATATAAATCACCTTCATATATACAACCAACATACATAGTATCTCCTCTCGCCATTCCATCATGTACATAAAAATCATCCCATTCTCCTAAAAACAAGGGGTTTATTGGATCTGTATCAACATCTAAGAAAATAACTCCATCACTTGGAGAACTTCCAGTATTTGATGAAGCTCCAAAAATATATGCAACCCCATTTTCATCAATATAAATATTATGAGCAGCTGTAAATTCAGTATCAGCTCCAGTAGTTGCAGCTGAAAATAATGTTCTGTGATAATATGTATTTCCTGTCATATCTGAGAGATCAACTATTAACAATCCTGCATCTGCTTCTGTGGTTACATAAGCATAATGTCCCCAAGTTTTAACATCTCTCCAAGTAGAATTTAGATCATTTATGAAAAATTCTTCAACAGGATTAGAAGGATTTGTTACATTAACTACAGAAAATCCATCATTTAGTCCTACAAGAGCATATTCACTTCCATCTGGAGCAACCCAGCCCCATATATCATTACCTTCTGAGTTATAATTATCATAAGTGCCTAATAGTGATAAGTTATAATTTGATTGGCAAATAACTGATATAGGTAGTAAAATAGTTAAAATTAGTAATCTCATAATTGTGTTTTTTACAAATATATAACTTTAATAATAAAAAGATTATGCAAATAAATTTATATATAATTAAATCAAATACTACAATTCAAGTGTAGTTTGATTATTCTCTTCTTCATTTGTTATTTTAAGAGGGATATCTAATTTAATTTCATTAGAATTCTCTTCTGTTTCATCTGTTTCATCTCTTTCTTGAATGTAATCTAATGGTTTTAATAAATTTATAGTATTAATTTTATTTGCAGACAATCTATTACCAATTGACTTAGATCCTTTAACAGAAATAAACTCTTCTAAGTTAATTATATCTCTCTTTCTATCTTTTCCTTTTTCTTTTTTATAAATAACTTCTATTTGAGGTCTCCAGTCAGTAGACACTATTTCTAAATAAGAATTTTTATGATCAGTTATAAATGAAAACTTTTGAGATAAATTTTCAATCAAAAATCTCTTAACGAAAAAATTTTCTTTATTTCCATCAAAATATACTGCGGTAATTGGCTTTCTTGGGTTGTGTTTTTCAATAACAATCATTTTATCATCAAAATGAGTTGAAATATCAAAACTTTTAAGTTCAAGAGATCCATCATCATTTATGGACAAAATTTTATCATTAGCAGCAAAATCACCAAGTAGCTCACCACGCTCATCTGTATTTAACCTTCTAACATTTTTATCAAACCAGATTTTTCTTGCAGAAAGTGTTGATACACCTTCTGATCTGAGTTCTATTTTTTTAACGGTATTTTTTGTTAAAATATTTCCTACAGAAGCCTTCCCTTTAATAGCTAAATCAGCAAAGTCATAGTCGAACTTTAATATTTTTAATCTTTGAAGTTTTCTAAGGTGAATAGTAATAGTTTCAGCTTCCCCATTTGGGTTTGCAGTAAAGTATATTACTTTAGAACCTTTTTCAGATTTGGTTAAATAATAATCTTTATTTCTTGTAATACTACTAACATTAAATCTTTTCATCATAGAAAAAGATGATTTACCATCAACATAAATCATATTATAAATGGTTCTTGTGTCCTTCTTTTTAAATACCGAGGTATGTATAATTCCTTTTCCAACAAAAACTTTTGAGTCAACTTTTACAACTTTCATAGAACCATCTTCTCTAAAAACAATAATATCATCAATATCAGAACATTCACTTACATATTCATCTTTTCGCATTGCTGTTCCAATAAATCCTTCCTCTCTGTTAACGTATAGCTTTTTATTAGCAACAACAACTTTTGTAGCATCAATACTTTCAAATTCTTTTATTTCAGTTTTTCTGTCTTTATCTAAACCATATTTCTTTTTAAGGTTTTTAAAATAAGTAATTGCATAGTCTGTAATATTGTTGAGATTATATTCAACTTCATCTATTCTATTCTCAAGCTGCTTAATATCTTTAATTGCTTTATCAAGATCAAATTTTGTTATTCTTTTAATCTTTATTTCGGTTAGTCTCTCAACATCTTCATTAGTAACTTCACGATTTAAATTTTTAGTAAATGGTTTTAATTCAAAATGAATTGTTGAAATAATTTCATCCCAAGTTTCAAGTTCTTCTATTGCATGATAAATTCTATTTTCAATAAATATCCTCTCTAATGAAGAAAAATGCCATTTATCTTTTAATTCCCTTAAGTTTACTTCTAATTCCTCAGTTAGTAATTTAACTGTATGATTAGTTGATTTTTGAAGAATTTCAGAAACACCATCAAAAACAGGTTGATTATTATTAATCACGCAAGCTAATGGAGAAATAGACAATTCGCAGTCAGTAAATCTATATAATGCATCAATTGTTCTATCTGGAGATATACCAGATGGTAGAGTAATAGCAATTTCAACTTCTTCAGCAGTATTGTCTTCAATTTTCTTTATTTTAATTTTGCCTTTATCATTTGCTTTTAAAATAGAATTGATTAGAGATGAAGTATTGGTTGAATAAGGAAGTTCAGTTATGTGAAGCGTACTTTTATCTATAGATTTAATTTTAGCTCTAACTCTAATTTTACCGCCTCTCTTTCCATCGTTATAGTTTGAAAAATCAGCCATACCACCAGAAGAGAAATCAGGGTAAATTCTTGGCTTAACTCCTTTAAGAACTTTAATGGAAGCATCTATTAGTTCATTAAAATTATGAGGTAGAATTTTAGTAGATAACCCAACAGCAATACCTTCAACTCCATGGGCAAGTAATAAAGGAAACTTTACAGGAAGAGTTTCAGGTTCA
>JBJKXM010000071.1:0-22067 GCA_045561575.1 Flavobacteriales bacterium | reverse complement strand
AGAAAAATACAAAGAAATCTTGAGATTATATCACACCTGTCTTCGGAAAAATTAAATAACATAATAATGGCCTCAGAGCTTATAATATGTAGATCTGGCTATTCGACTATTATGGATTTGCATAAATTAGAAAAAAACGCAATTCTTGTTCCCACTCCTGGTCAAACAGAACAACAGTATCTAGCTAAATTTCTTTCAAAAAAGGATATTTTTAAATATCAAAAACAACAAAGCTTTAGCATAGAAAAAGCTTTAATTCTATCAAAAAGTTTTAAAAAAATCAATCATAATGAAAAAGAATTTGATTGGAAAAACTTATTTAGCATTTTTGAACAATAAATGGAAAAGATAGATTCTAATTTAATTTTTAATATCAATACAAATCGTGAGTTTGAAGCTTTGTCTTTTAAAATATTTGATTATCAAATCAACAACAATAAAATTTACAGAAAATATGCTTCACTAATATTAAAAGACAAAATACCAAGAAAAATTATTGAAATACCATTTCTACCTATTAACTTTTTCAAATCAGAACAAATAATCACAAATAAGCTACAAGCACAGATCACATTTAAGAGTAGTGGAACTCATGGGTTAAGAAGCAATCATCATATTGCTGACCTGGATCTCTACAAATCAAGTTTCATCAATAACTTTAAAAATATATATGGCAATATTGAAAACACATGTATAATTGGACTATTGCCATCCTATGAGGAGAATGGTGATTCTTCTCTCATCTACATGGTAGATTCATTAATTAAAATGAGTAATGAAAAAAATAGTGGTTTTTACAATGATAATTTTAAAAAACTAGAAAATATTATTGAAGAAAATGAAAAGAAAAAAACAAAAACTATAATTATTGGCGTAACATATGCCTTACTAGATTTTGCAAAAAATCACCCCATGGACTTAAAAAACACAATAATTATTGAGACTGGTGGCATGAAAGGAAAACGAAAAGAACTATTAAAAGAAGAAGTACATCAAATTTTGTGTTCCAGTTTTAATTTAAAAAATATACATTCTGAATATGGCATGACAGAACTACTTTCACAAGCGTACTCAAAAAAAGACGGAATCTTTCAAACCCCTGCTTGGATGAAAGTACTAGTTAGAGATATTTACGATCCACTATCTGTGAAATCTTCAAAAGGGTCAGGTGCAATTAATATTATTGATTTAGCAAATATTTATTCTTGTTCATTTATTGCTACTAATGACACTGGGACTTTAATTTCTGAAAATAGCTTTAAACTTAGTGGAAGAGTAACTAATGCAGATATTAGGGGGTGTAATTTATTATTAGAATAGTGATTAGAAAAGCAGATATAAAAGACATTGACCAAATAATGGAAATGTATTCATCATGCGTAAAAGGCATGATTGAGACTGGAATTGACCAATGGGACGACACATATCCAAATTCTGAAGTTATTTATAAAGACATTAAAAACTTCACATACTATGTCAAAACAATGAACAATAAAATTGTTGGAGGAGTAAATATTGATCAATTACAAGACAAAGAATATCTAGATATTAAATGGGAAGATCAAGAAAATCTATTTTTAGTTGTTCATAGGCTAGCGGTTTCAAAGGAATTTTGGAGCAAAGGAATTGGAAAAAAACTTATGACTTTTACCGAGCTATTAGTTAAAAAAAAGAATTTAAAATCAATTCGCTTAGATACCTATAACACTAACCCTATGGCAATCAACTTTTATCAAAAGTTAGGCTATACCAAAAAAGGAGAGATTTTTCTAAAACCAAATAAAAATGAATATTATTGTTTTGAAAAATTAATTTCTTAATTAATTTGATTAAACTATTCTATGACTAAAAATAATATAAATGCCCCATACATAATTGTTTTAGGAACAATTCAAGACGGGGGATTTACCTCACCGAAATCTCAGAAAAAATATTATAACGATTCTTTTAAAATTTTAAAAAACTCTAAAAAAGTAAGCTCAATTGCAATAGTTGACCCTATAAATAAACAACAATGGATTATTGATGCTAGTCCTGATTTTAAAGAACAACTTTACAATCTTCAAGAACAAACAAGCTTGTATGATTTAGACGGTATTTTATTAACGCATGCACATATTGGCCATTATTTAGGTTTAGCCTACTTAGGCAAAGAAGCTATGAATACCGAAAAAGTTAAAGTCTTTTGCATGAAACGTATGATAAATTTTTTGAATAATAATGGACCCTGGGATCAATTGATAAAAAACAACAACATATATCTGTCAAAAATTAAAAAAAATAAAGAGTTTGAATTAAATAAAAACATAAAAGTAATTCCATTTACTGTACCTCACAGGGATGAATATTCGGAGACAGTTTGCTTTTTGATAATTTCAAAACAAAAAAAATTAATTTACATTCCTGACATTGACAAGTGGGAATTATGGGATAAAAATATTTTAGAAATTATAAAGTCAGTTGATTATGCATTGATTGACGGGACATTCTATGACGAACATGAGCTTGAAAGAGATATGAGTAAAATTCCTCATCCTTTTGTTTGTGAAAGCATGGAACTTTTCAAAAATCTTAGTAATAAAGAAAAAAACAAAATATTTTTTACTCACCTAAATCATACTAATCCGCTACTAATTAAAAATAGTATTCAGCAAAAAGAAGTAATTGATAAAGGATTTAATATTGCACAAGAAAAAATGATTCTTAAACTATAAATTCAAAAACACTTTTATAAAATTGCTCAGGTTGTTCTGCATGAACCCAATGCCCAGAGTTTAATATTGATTTAATCTTAGAATTAACAAAATACTTTGATATTAGCAGCTCATCTTCTTGATTTATATAATTAGATAACTCCCCTTTTAAAAATAGCGCTGGTATTTCAATATTTTGTTGCATAAATTCTGCGCCTGAAATATTACTTATTTTTTCATTTAAAGTCTTAATATTAAATCTCCAACTAAATTCTTTATTTTGATCTCTATAAAGATTTTTCATTAAAAACTGTCTAACTGAAAACTCTTTAATTTCAGAAGAAAGGGCTAAATCTATTTGAGATCTACTCGAAAATTCTTTGAGTGATATTGAACTTAAGATTTGTAAAATATTTTTGTGATAATCAACACTGTACACTCGAGGTGCAATGTCTGTTACTACCAATTTACTGTATTTTGATGAATTTCTAAAGCAAAGATTCATTGCAACCTTACCTCCAAGAGAGTGCCCTAAAAGTATTGGTTTATTCAAACCAAAATATTCTATATATTTTTCAATGTCTTCTGCCATTAGGTCATATGAAAAATCATCGCTATGAAAAGACCTACCATGATTTCGTAAATCAACAATATGAACGTTAAAATTTTCAGCAAATTTTTTACCTAAAGTATTCCAATTGTCACTCATACCAAACAAACCATGAATTATAATTAATGGAATACCCTCGCCATATGTTCTGGAAAATATCATAACAATCTCTTATACATTTGTATAGTGTTTTCTAAACCTAAATAAATTGCATCTGATATTAAAGCATGTCCTATTGATACTTCCGAAACATTTGCAATTGTTTTTACAAAAAAAGAGAGGTTTTGTAGATTAAGATCATGACCTGCATTAATTTCTATACTGCATTTATTAGCAATTTCAGCAGCGTTTATATAAGATTTAATCGCTTGACTACGGTCTATTTCAAACATATTAGCATAAGATTCAGTATATAACTCAACCCTATCTGACCCACATTTTTTTGCTCCTTCAACCATTTCCCCTTGAGGATTAACAAATATGGAAGTTCTAATATTGTTCTTCTTAAACTCTCCAATTATTTCTGTTAAGAAAGTTTGGTTTTCAATAGTGTTCCAGCCGTTATTCGATGTAATGACATCTATGGCATCTGGAACTAATGTTACCTGTTCAGGCTTAACTTCTAGTACCATTTTTACGAATTTTTCAGATGGATAGCCTTCTATATTAAATTCTGTATTGATTACTTCTTTGATTTCATATACATCTCTATTTGTAATGTGACGCTCATCTGGTCTTGGATGTATAGTAATTCCATCAGCACCAAATCTCTGACAATCAATTGCAGCCTGAACAACATTGGGCATATTACCTCCTCTAGCATTTCTAAGGGTTGCAATCTTATTTATATTAACGCTTAAATTAGTCATTTACTGTTTTAAAATAACAAGTGTAAAAATACTATGTTTGCTACAATTATTACTTATATAAATGGGGCGTATTCATAAATTGTTTTTATTTCTTTTAGTGATTAGTAATTTCTTTGCTTTAAAGATATTTTCAAAAAATGATCAAAAACAATTATTTTATGAAGTAAATCAAATTATTATTAAAGGGAATGAAATTACCAAAAGTAAAGTTATTATTAGAGAATTAGCATTCAAAAAAAACCAACAAATAAGTCAAAATGAAATTGAAAAAAAAATTGAGATAAGCAATTCAAACCTTACAAATCTTAACCTATTTAATTTTATCACTATTACATATGAAATCATTGAGGATAAAATCAATTTCACAATTGATGTAGTTGAAAGATGGTATATATGGCCATACCCAATTTTTGAAATTTCAGAGCGAAACTTTAATGTTTGGTGGAATGATTTTAAAGAAAGTGATTACCGAGACTTTTCAAGATTAAATTATGGTATTTTCTTAAACATTGAAAATTTTAGAGGATTAAATGAATTGTTACATGTAAAATTTAGAAAAGGTTTTAAAGAGCATTATATGCTAAGATATGAGACCCCTTATATAAACAAACAAAAAACATTAGGGATTAACACACATATTGAGTTTTTTAGAAGAAAAAAAACATACTACCAAACTGTTTTTAATCAACTTATTTACTTTGAAAATATAGAAAATAGTTATACATCAAATGAATTCTTATTTGATTTTGAAATTATTTATAAAAGAAATTTAAACACAAAACACAAGTTAAATTTAAATTATCAAAACGTAAAAATTGATCAAGAAATTGCTGTTCTAAATCCAAATTACCTACTTAGTGGATATTCAAACAGAACAACATCAGATTTTTACAAATTAAGCTATCAATATATTAAAGAAAAAAGAAATAATAATGTTTATCCAACTGAAGGGTATTATCTTAATTTTGAAGTTGGTAAAAATTTTGGGCTTGATGTTAATCACATTCAAATAAATAGCCATGTAGAAAAACATTTTAAGTTATCCAATAACCTTTTACTTGGTTCTAGTATAAAATCAAGGACAACTAATTCTAAACAACAAGCTTATTTTTCTGCTCAAACACTGGGTTTTGACGATTATGTTAGAGGATATGAATTTTATGTTATTGATGGAGAAGATTTTTATTTATCAAAAACTGCCTTTAAATACGCTATTGTCCAAAATAGAAAGTATGATATACCATACATGAAAATGAAACAATTTAATAAATCTCATTTTTCTATTTATGCTACTATTTTTTCTGATATTGGATATGCAAAAAACAATACAGATTATCTAAACAACTCTCTGACTAACTCCATTCTTTGGGGCAGGGGATTTAGTATAGATTATGTGACCTACTATGACAAGTTATTAAGAATCGAGTTTTCAATTAACGAATTAGGTGAAAAAGGAGTATTTTTACACTTTTCAAACCCATTTGGAGAAACAAAGAAAAAATGAGAATAGCACTATTTGGAACTAATTTTTCTGAAAATTTCAATAAATACATTCAACATCTAATAAATAAGTTAGAGTCTGAAAAAGTTGATATATACATTGAACAATTTTTCCTAAACTATCTTAAGGAAAAAATGCGATTTAAAAATGATGTGTTAACCTTTACCAATCATGAAGATTTAAAAGATAAGGCTGATATTTTATTTAGTATTGGTGGTGATGGAACACTACTTAGTGCAGTATCTTTTGTAAGAAACAGTAATATTCCAATTTTGGGTATTAATACCGGTAGACTTGGTTTTATATCTAGTGTAGCTCCAGACCAAATTGAACAAGCAGTAAATGATGTGTTAAACAACAAGTACAAAACAAATAAAAGAACGCTTTTAACTCTTAAAACATCCAATAATTTATTTAAGAATAAAAACTTTGCCTTAAATGAAGTTGCAGTATTAAAAAAAGATACGTCATCAATGATTAAAATTGAGGCTTACGTTGACGATGAATTTCTTAACACCTATTGGGCAGATGGGTTAATTGTTTCAACACCTACAGGTTCAACAGGGTATTCATTAAGTTGTGGAGGGCCTATAATTGCTCCTGGAACAAACAATATTATAATCACACCTATTGCACAGCATAATTTAAATGTTAGACCAATAGTTATAAATCATAATAGCACTATCAAGTTAAAAGTAGAAGACAGAGATCAACTAGCCTTAGTTTCTTTAGATTCTTGTTCAAGAGCATTTGACTCATCTGTTGAGCTTACAATCAAAAAGGCTAATTTTAAAATTAATTTAATTGAACCTCAAAACAATTCTTTTATCTCAACAGTAAGACAAAAACTGATGTGGGGTAGTGATAAAAGAAATTAATTTTTTAGATATAATTACACAGAAAAAGTATATTTGTAAAATATCTTTTTGATAGAAAAATGACAACAAAATCAATAATGAAATCTTTAAGTTTTTTATTACTATTAATTATTTTTTTAACAGATACAACTCAAGCCCAACTTTTTAAGTCTAATACCGAGCTTGGTTTTAAGGGTGGTGTTTCTTACTACACAGGAGATCTAAATAGTAATCACTTCAATTCTGCTAATCCAGCAGCTAGTTTTATTGTAAGAAGAAATATTGACAGAAGATTTGCAGTTAAAGGTGAAGTTGCAATCATGAGCATTGATGCTGACGACCGAAATTCTGATGACCCAGTAAGATTAGACAGAGGCCTTCATTTCAGATCACAGATTCAAGAACTTTCATCACAAATAGAATTTAACTTCTTACCTTTTGAAACAGGTAGTGTGTTGTACAATTGGACACCTTTTATTTATAGCGGAATTTCTTTATTTAATTTCAATCCCCAAGCCGAAAATTCAAATGGTCAGTGGGTAGACTTGCAACCTTTAGGTACAGAAGGTCAAGGAACAACTGCATATCCTGATAGAAAGAAATATACCCGAACACAAATAGCTATACCACTAGGTGGAGGAATTAAATATACCTTAAATGATAGGCTAAACATAATGGTTTCCTTTAGTGGAAGAAAAGCATTTACTGATTATCTTGACGATGTGAGTACTACTTACCCTGGAATACCAATCGAATTTGGCGCTTCAAATATTGAAATGTCTGATCCAACATACAGTCATTCAAAAGATGAGCAAAGAGGAAATGATTTAGAAGATGATTGGTACTTTTTTTCTGGAATTTCTATCACCTTTAGGCTAAATAACAACTCTTCAAGTTGTGATTATGAATAATGACCTTTCATTATAGATGAGTGAGATTATAAAAAAAGAAAATTTACCACAACATATTGCAATTACCATGGATGGAAATGGTAGATGGGCAAAAGAAAAAGGTCAAAATAGAATTTTTGGACACAACCAAGGAATTAAAGCAGTCAGAGATACTGTAGAGGGAGCAGTCGAATACGGCATAAAATATCTAACTCTATTTGCATTTTCAACAGAAAACTGGAATAGACCAAAGCATGAAGTCAATGCTCTAATGAAATTATTAGTCTCATCCATTCATAATGAAACAGAAACACTATTAAAAAATAATATCAGACTAAACACAATAGGTAACACAAAACAATTACCTGATAAATGTCAAAAAGAACTTTTGGAATGTATGAATTTGACAAAAAAAAAGACAGGAATGACACTTACTTTAGCCTTAAGCTATAGTGGAAAATGGGAGATATTAAATGCAGTAAACAAAATTTTAAATGACAACAAGGGTTTGAATCAAATTTCTGAATTAGATTTTGAGCAATATTTAACTACTAAAGGCGTTCCAGAACCAGAGTTATTAATTCGTACTAGTGGCGAAAAAAGAATAAGCAATTTTATGCTATGGCAAATTGCTTATTCAGAACTTTACTTTACTGAAAAAAAGTGGCCAGATTTTAGAAGAGAAGATTTAAAAGATGCAATATGGTGCTATCAACAAAGAGAGAGAAGGTTTGGAAAAACAAAATAAAATGATCAAAAAATTATTTTACCTATTTACTATCATTATATTTTGTAATGGAAATATTATTGCGCAAAATAGTTTGCAATATAATTTGATTGATTACACACAACCTAAAACATTTATTTTATCTGATATTAAAATTACAGGTAGCAAATATGTAAACAAATCAAATATTATTGATATTTCTGGATTAAAAATTAATAGTAATATTAAAGTTCCAGGAACTGATATTAGTTCAGCAATTAATAAATTATGGCAACAAAATCTATTTTCAGAAATTGAAATAAAATATGATAAAATATCTAATGATTCAATTTCATTAAATATTGTTTTAAAAGAATACCCGAGATTATCAAAATTCAAATTTATTGGTAAAATAAGTAAGTCAGATATTTCAACATTGAAAGATGACCTGCAATTAATGCGTGGTAAAATATTAACACAAAATTTAATAAAAAATAGTCTTAATAAAATAGAAAAGTTTTACATCGACAAAGGTTTCTATAATGTAATGGTAAATCATGAAATTATTGCAGATTCAGTAACAGTAAACTCTTCAATTTTGATTTTTGACATCAACAAAAACAAAAAAGTTAAAATTAAGGACATCCTCGTTAAAGGAAGAAAGCAAATTGTAAATAATAACAAATCATTTCTAAATAATAAGGACACAGTTTATGCTATTAGTAATTATCGTCTCAAAAAAAGCATGAAGGAAACAAAAGTCAAAAATAAATGGAGATTTTTTAAAGTATCTAAATTTATTAAAGAGAATTATGAAGAAGACAAAGAAAATATAATTTCAGAATACAATAATAAGGGATATAGAGATGCTAAAATTGTAAAAGATTCAGTGTATGTAAATAATGACAACACAGTTACTATTGAAATAGTATTAGATGAAGGAGAGCCTTATTTATTTGGAAATGTAAATTTTGTCGGAAATAAAAAATATACAAATGACGAACTCCTAAATCAATTAGGTATAGATAGTGGAGATGTATTTAACCAATCGATTTTAGACTCTAGATTATTTGGCACTCCTGAAGGGACAGATATTAGTTCATTATATCTTGATAACGGATATCTTTTCTTTAATGCTACACCTGTTGAAGTATCTACAAATAACAATATAATTGACTTAGATGTTAGGCTTTATGAAGGTGACCAAGCGAGAATTAATAAGGTTGCTGTTAAAGGAAATACTAAAACTCAAGATCATGTGATAATGAGAGAACTAAGAACAAGACCAGGTGATTTATTCAAAAGATCTGACATAATGAGATCTCAAAGAGAGCTTGCTCAGATGCAGTATTTTGATCCTGAAGCATTTGATGTGAAAATAGATCCAAATCCAGTAAGAAATGAAGTAGATGTTACTTATATAGTTGCGGAGAAATCATCTGACCAAATTCAATTACAAGGTGGTTGGGGTGGCGGAAGAGTGGTAGGGTCTTTAGGCTTAACATTCAATAATTTTTCAACTAGAAATATTTTTAATGGTTCAAAATGGAAGCCACTACCCTCAGGAGATGGGCAAAGACTTTCTTTAATTGCTAGATCAAATGGTGCTTATTATCAAAACTATAATATCTCTTTTACTGAGCCATGGCTAGGCGGTAAAAAACCTACTTCCCTTCAAGTTTCACTTTTCAAAGCAATATCATCTAATGGTCAACAAGATGATCAAAGGCAAGAAATACAAGTTACAGGAATATCTCTTGGTATTGGAAAAAGACTTAAAAATCCAGATGATTATTTTACAGTATATAATGGTTTAAATTATATGCAATATAAATTAAGTAATTCACAATCTTTTTTCTCTTTTAGAAACGGAGTATCTAACAATGTTAATTACAATATAACTATTGGAAGAAATTCAGTTGACCAAATAAATTTCCCAAGACAAGGTTCAAATTTTTTATTAACTCTAAAATTATCACCCCCATATTCTATGTTTGATGATATAGATGATTATACATCATTAACTGATCAAGAAAAGTATAAATGGGTAGAATACTATAAGTGGAAATTTAAAGCAACTTGGTTTTCTCCTTTCACTGAAAAACTAATTCTAGCAACTAAAACTGAATTTGGATTTCTAGGTGCATATAATCAAGAATTAGGTATATCACCATTTGAGAGATTTTATGTTGGAGGAGATGGGCTGAGTGGTATGGGATACATGAACGATGGTAGAGAATTAGTGGCACTTAGAGGTTATGCAAATAATTCGCTTTCCCCTCAAACTGGAGCAACAATATATAATAAATATACAGCAGAAATTAGGTATGCACTTAGTCTAAATCCAACTTCTACTATGTATGCACTTGCTTTTCTCGAAGCAGGTAATGCATGGGAAGAATTTGACAATTTTAATCCATTTGGTGTAAAAAGATCCGTTGGTATTGGTGTTAAAATTATGTTACCAATGATTGGAATGATGGGATTAGATTATGGATGGGGGCTAGATGAGGTTATAGGAAACCCAGAGGCAAATGGTGGGCAATTTCATTTCTCAATAGGACAAAATTTTTAACTAAATTTGTAAAATGAAAAAATTAATTTATTTACTACTTATCTCATTAACATGTAATCTAAACGCATATTCTCAAAAGTTTGCATACATCGATTCAGACTACATTTTAAATAAGATTCCTGAATTTAAACAAGCACAGGATAAACTTGATGCTCTTTCAGCTGATTGGCAAAAAGAAATCGAGAAAAAATTTACAGATGTTGAAGAGATGTATCGTGCATACCAACAAGAACAAGTACTTCTTACAGAACCAATGAAAAACAAGAGAGAAGAAGCTATTATGAAAGCTGAGAAAGACGCAAAAGATTTACAAAGAAAATATTTTTCTCCTCAAGGGGAGCTAAACCTTAAAAGACAAGAACTTGTCAAACCAATTCAAGACAAAATTTATGATGCAGTTCAAAAACTAGCAAGTGACAATAAATATGCTATAATATTCGACAGCTCTAGTGATTTGATTATGCTATATTCAAATCCAAATCTTGATAAAAGTGATAAAATACTAGAAATTCTAGGATACTAATTTAAAATAATTAAAACATGAAAAAAATATTAATTTTTACAATAATCGCTCTATTTTCAATTAATTCTTATTCTCAAAATAAGTTTGGATATATTGATTCACAAGAACTATTATTACTAATGCCTGAGAGAAAAACAGCAGAAGAAGAAGTTCAAACATTTGCTAAAAGCTTAGAATCTCAATTACAAGCAATGACTGCTGAATATCAACAAAGTGTTCAAGAATATCAAGCTAATGAAGCCTCTTATACTGATTTAGTAAAACAGGATAAGGTCACGGAAATAACTGGTCTCGAACAAAGAATTCAAGCCTTTCAACAAAATGCTAATGAAGCTCTTATTTCTAAAGAAAAAGAACTTCTTGAGCCCATTCTACAAAAAGCAAGACAGGCTATTGAAGATGTTGCAAATGAAGGTGATTACACCTATATATTTGACAAAAGTGTCGGTAGTATTCTTTATGTGAAAGAAAGTGAAAACATTCTTGAGAAAGTTAAAAAGAAACTTAAACTTTAAAATAGAAAAGCATCATTACTGATGCTTTTTTTATAACAAATAAAATGTCATCAAATCCAATTGGAATTTTTGATTCTGGAATAGGTGGTTTAACTATTGCCAACGCTATCAAAGAAAAACTTCCTAATGAAAGTATTATCTATTTTGGAGACACAAAACATCTTCCTTATGGGGAAAAATCTGAAAAAGCAATTAAGGATTATAGTCTTCAAATTGCAAAATTTCTGAAAAATAAAAATTGTAAAATAATTATTATAGCATGTAATTCAGTATCTTCTGTTGCATTTAATTACATTAAAAATAATATAAGCTCAATCCCAATATTTAATGTAATTGACCCAATAATTAATGATCTATCAGCTAAAAATGAAAATAAGAAAATTGGAGTTATAGGTACAAAAGCAACTATAAATTCCAACATATACCAAAAGAAAATAAATCAAAAAATTAACTCTAAAGTAATTTCATTAGAAACTCCATTACTTGCGCCAATGATAGAAGAAGGTTTTTTCAACCAAGAAATTAGCCTTGCAATTATTAAAAAATATTTGAGCAATAAAAATTTAAAGGAAATAGATTCATTAATACTTGCTTGCACCCATTATCCTCTAATAAAAAAACAAATAATAGAATACTATAATAATCAAGTTGAGGTTATTGACTCTTCATCAATAACTGCAAATTATATTAAAAACGAACTTGAAAAAATGAATATGCTAAATACAAACAATAAATCAAGCTACAATTTTATAGTTTCTAATTTAACTGAATCTTTCTCTAAAAGCGCATCTTTCTTTTTTAAAGATAAGATAACTCTTCAAGAACTTGATATTTGGCAATAATATTTAAGAATACCAAGAAGAATATAAAATATAATTTTCAGCAATTTTTTTAGTCATTTCATTAGTGCTTTTTTCATCTATTTTCATTTTAAGCTTTGCTGGTATTCCTGAAAAAATAGTTCCAGACTTAACAACAGTTCCTTTGGTTACAACCGATCCAGCAGCAACTATTGAATTCTTTTTTACAACTGCATTGTCCATTATTATTGCACCCATACCTATAAGAACATTATCTTCTATTTTGCATCCATGAATAATTGCGTTATGACCAATAGAAACATTATTACCTAAAATCACTTTTGATTTTTTATATGTACAATGAATAACAACGCCATCCTGAATATTTACATTATTTCCTATTACTATTGAGTTAACATCTCCCCTTATTACGGTGTTAAACCATACACTACTATTTTCACCAATAAATACATCCCCAATGATTGTTGCATTATCAGCAATGTACACAGATTTTGAAAATTTAGGCGATATATTATTTACAGTTTTTATTAATGCCATTATTTAATGAGTTTGTATTTTTGTAAAAATATAAATTATGTTCTATAGTATTTACGCTGAAAGCACTCCAAATCCTGAAGTAATGAAATTTGTTTCAAACAGAATGCTTGCTGACAAAAGCATTGAATTCCTTACAGATGATGAAGCTAAAAAAATTCCAATGATTCACAAAATTTTTAGTTTAAAATATGTTGAAAGTGTTTTTTTAAGCTCAAATTTCATTTCAATAAAAAAGAAAAATGATGTTGAATGGGGAGAGATATTAATTGAAATAAGAAACTTTATTACAACATTACTTAATGAAGATGATATTCAAAATTATACAGAAGACATCATCGTAAAAGAAAAGGAGGAAGTAAAATTATCACCAAAAAACAAACAAGCTAATACTAAAAGAAGTGATGAAGAACATGAAATTATTCAAATTTTGGATGAGTACATAAGGCCAGCCGTTGAAGGAGATGGTGGTGCCATTGAATTTGATTCATTTTCTGAAGGCATTGTAAAAGTAGTTTTAAAAGGAGCATGTAGTGGTTGCCCCTCATCAACTTTAACACTCAAAAGTGGTATTGAATCTTTACTTATTCAGAAATTAGGTGATAAAGTTAAAGAAGTGGTAGCTTTGAACGGGTAATTTATAAATGCATCCAATCTTTTTTAGCTAATAACTTATCTTCAGATTCAACATTATCATCGTCTGGAACACAACAATCAACTGGACATACAGCTGCACATTGAGGCTCATCATGAAAGCCTTTACATTCTGTACACTTATTAGTTACTATAAAATAATAATCCTCACAAAAACCACCATCAGTATTTTCTGAATCGGCATCTGCTTCGGAACCATTTAGCAAAGTTATTTTACCAGCCAAGCCAGTACCATCAGAATATTTCCATGGTTGATCTTCTTCATAGATAGCATTATTTGGACATTCTGGCTCGCATGCACCACAGTTAATACAGTCATCAGTAATCTTAATTGCCATTCTTCTATTTTATTAATATAAAGTAAATTATAAACAACTTTATTTATTTGCAAAAATAATGAAGTATTTTATTATTCAAAAAGATAATAAAAACAAATAATAGATATAAAAAGGTTCGTAATTTTGCTGAAATTTAAATTTAGAAGAAATCTCATGATAAAAACCGATATCATAATTATAGGGGCTGGTCCTACTGGACTATTTACTGTTTTTGAAGCTGGTTTATTAAAATTAAAATGTCATTTAATTGATGCATTAGCACAACCTGGTGGTCAATGTTCTGAAATATATCCAAAAAAACCAATATATGATATTCCTGCATACCCAGAAATTTTAGCTGGAGATTTGACAGATAAACTACTGGAACAATGCAAACAGTTTGAACCGGGCTTCACTCTTGGAGAACGAGCTGAGAACATATCAAAAAATGAGAATGGAATCTTCACTGTAACTACTAATAAAGGAACAAAGCATCAGGCTCCTGTTGTAGCTATTGCTGGTGGCTTAGGTAGTTTTGAACCAAGAAAACCTAAATTAGAAAATTTAGAAAATTTTGAAGATAATGGTATTGAATATATAATTAAAGACCCTGAAATATATCGTGATAAAAAAGTTGTAATTGCTGGAGGAGGAGATTCTGCTCTTGATTGGAGTATTTTTTTAGCAAATATTAATGCTGATGTAACGCTAGTGCATAGAAGAAATGAATTTAGAGGAGCGCTTGACTCCGTTGAAAAAGTTAGAGATTTAAAAAACCAAAATAAGATAAATATTATTACTCCTGCAGAAATAGTTAAACTAAACGGGGATAAAAAATTAAAAAGTGTAACTGTCTCTCATAATGATAACCAACACGAAATAGAAGTTGATCATTTTATTCCGCTATTTGGATTATCTCCAAAACTAGGACCAATTGCTGAGTGGGGCTTAGAAATTGAAAAAAATGCTATAAAAGTTGATACTTTTGACTATCAAACTAATATTCCAGGAATTTTTGCTGTTGGAGATATTAATACTTATCCAGGCAAATTAAAACTTATTTTATGTGGATTTCATGAAGCAACTCTGATGTGTCAGTCCGCATATCAAATAATTAATCCAGGTAAAAAACATGTGTTAAAATATACTACTGTAACAGGTATTGATGGATTTGATGGTTCTCGAAAAGAAGCTCCTAAAACAGTTGTACAAGCTATAAATGAATAATTCCCTTAATGTCAGATATTCAACTTAAAATAACTGATCGTGATGGCAAAACTCACAATGTTATTGCTCCTGTTGATATGGCAATGAATCTAATGGAAGTTATTAGATCATATGAACTTGCTCCTGAAGGAACAATAGGTGTCTGTGGGGGAATGGCAATGTGTGCTTCATGCCAATGCTACATAAATTCAAATCATAGCTTACCTAAAATGGAAGATGAAGAAGAGGCCATGTTATCTGAAGCTTTTAACGTAACTGAAAGTAGTAGACTCGGATGTCAAATTCAAGTAACAAATGAGATTGATGGTCTAGAAATAACTATTGCCCCTGAAGAATAAACTAAAGCTCTAAGGCTGTTTTAACATTGTTATCCATTAAATGTTGTTTAGGATCTTCTAAACATTCTTTTACCCTACACAAAAATCCTACCGATGACTTACCATCAATTATTCTATGATCATATGATAGTGCTACATACATTATTGGCCTTACATGAACCTCCCCATTAATTGCTATAGGCCTCTCGACTATATTATGCATGCCTAAAATAGCGCTTTGAGGTGGGTTGATAATTGGTGTTGACAACATTGATCCAAAGACACCTCCATTTGTAATTGTAAATGTACCGCCTAACATTTCGTCAACTGTTATTTTACCATCTCTTGCTTTAATAGCTAAACGCTTAATTTCACTTTCAATATCTTTAAAGGATAAATCTTGTGCATTACGAACTACAGGAACCATTAATCCTTTAGGGGCACTTACAGCAATACCAATATCCATATAGTTAAAATGAACAATATTTTCTCCTTCAATCATTGCATTTACATCTGGGAATTCTAACAACGCCTGTGTAACTGCTTTTGTAAAAAATGACATAAATCCTAAATTTATTTCATGTTTTTCTATAAATTTTTGTTTGAATTCAGATCTTAATTCCATAATTACCGACATATCAACTTCATTGAAAGTTGTGAGCATGGCAGTTTCATTCTTAACTGCTACAAGTCGAGTCGCAATCTTTCTTCTAAGTGATGACATCTTTTTTGATTTGTAATCTCTACCCTTAACATTAGAAGAAGAATTAATCATTTCTAAAACATCATTCTTAGTTATTTTACCATCTTCTCCACTTCCCTTAACATGATTTTGATCTAAATTATTTTTCTTAATAATTGCATCTGCTAGTGGAGTTAATTTCACTTGTTTATTAGTTTTTTCTTCAGCTTTTTTCACAGAGAAGATGCTGTCATTTTGATTAGTCTTTTTTGAAGATGTTGATGGTTGAGCATCTTTAGTATCAATTAAACAAACTACATCACCCACAGCAACTGTTTCACCTTCAGCAACAACAATTTTAATTTTACCACTTTGCTCAGCAGGTAATTCTAGAGTTGCTTTATCTGAATCAATTTCTGCAATAGCTTGATCTTTTTCTACATAATCACCATCTTCAACGAGCCATTCAGCAATTTCAACTTCAGAAATTGACTCTCCAGGGCTAGGAACTAACATTTCTAATAACATGCTAAATTGTTTAAATAATGTACAAAAATATGATATTG
Source organism: Flavobacteriales bacterium (assembly GCA_045561575.1). GTDB lineage: Bacteria > Bacteroidota > Bacteroidia > Flavobacteriales > BACL11. Next base: position 5,210 of record JBJKXM010000071.1, on the reverse strand, counting down.
TTATTTAATATTATTAAAAACGCTATCAATTATTACTTGTTGTTTCTGCTGTGAGTCTTTAGTAGAACCGCTAGCTGTTGCAGCACTTTCATCTCTACTAATTAGTTGAATATTATAATCTCTTAATTTTGGAAGAACAAATGACCATGCCCCCATATTTTCTGGTTCCTCTTGAACCCAATACATTTCAGATTTATTATATTTTTTATAAAGTTTATCGATAAACTCAGTATTTAAAGGAAATAACTGCTCTACTCTAATTATTGCAACATTTTTATTTTTTAATTCTTTTCTTTTCTGATCTATTTCGTAATAAATTTTACCTGAACATAAAACAATACGTTTAACATCATTTGAATTAATGTTAGAGTCATCAATAGTATCCATGAAAGTTCCCGTTGAAAATTCATCTAAACTTGAAATACATTTTGGATGTCTTAATAAACTTTTTGGAGTCATAACAATCAGAGGTTTTCTATAACTTCTTTTTAATTGTCTTCTTAGTACATGAAAAAAATTTGCTGGAGTAGTACAATTTACAATCTGCATATTATATTGAGCACAGAGCTGTAAATACCTTTCTAAACGAGCTGATGAATGTTCAGCGCCTTGCCCCTCATATCCATGAGGCAATAACATAACCAAACCACTTTGAACTTTCCATTTATCTTCGGCACAACTTATAAATTGATCAATCATAATTTGTGCTCCATTACTAAAATCTCCAAATTGAGCCTCCCAAATAGTTAAAGTATTTGGTGTTGTAATCGAATAACCATAATCAAAACCTAGTACGCCATATTCTGAAAGCAATGAATTAAAAATATTAAAATCTGTATTAGAATCTATTTGATTTAATAACGATATTTCATTTTCAGATTTTTCCTCTTTGATAATAGCATGTCTATGTGAAAAAGTTCCTCTTTCTGAATCTTGACCACTTATTCTTATTGGAAATCCTTCTTGAATTAATGTAGCATATGCGAGAAGTTCTCCCATTGACCAATCTAATTGGTCGTTTTCAATCATTTTTTTTCTATTATCAAGAAGTTTTTGAGTTTTCTTAAATAGTAAGTTCTTTTCTTTAACAGTATATAAAACTTTAGATAAGTCTATTAGTTTTGATTTATTAAATGTAGTGTCAGTGTTATAAAAGTCAATCTTTGTAGAACGATTAACCCCATTCCATTCATCTTCTAAAAATGGAGTGATTTTAGCTTTTTTAATTTCTTGAGATTCATCAAAGCGTGTTTCTAACAAACTTTTAAATTCAATATCAGCAGCATCAATTTCAGAGCTATCAAGAATATTTTCACCAATTAACTTGGCTTTGTATATCTCCATAGGATTGGGATGTTTGGAAATTATATCGTAAAGTTTTGGTTGTGTAAACCTTGGTTCATCACCTTCATTATGACCATATTTTCTATAGCATAATAAATCAATAAATACATCCCTATTAAACTTTTGTCTGTACTCAGAAGCAATTTTTAAAGTATGAGCTACAGCCTCTATATCATCTCCGTTTACATGAAATACTGGGCACAATGTAACTTTGGCTATATCAGTGCAATAAGTACTTGATCTTGCGTCAAGATAATTCGTTGTAAATCCAACTTGATTATTAATAACAATATGTATAGTCCCTCCATTTTGATACCCTTTCAATTGTGCCATCTGTACAACTTCATATACTACCCCTTGAGCGGCAATTGCAGCATCACCATGAATAAGAATTGGAACTATTTTATTATGATTTCCATTATATTGAGTATCAATTTTTGCTCTAGTTATTCCTTCAACTACTGGATCAACAGCTTCTAAATGGGATGGGTTTGGAGATAAAGTAAGTTTAACATTATTACCATTTGTACATTTTTGAGTAGAGGTAAAACCTAAATGATATTTTACATCTCCTGCAATTAAATCATCTTCATACAGTTTCCCCTCAAACTCTGAAAAAATTTCTTTATACGTTTTATTAAAAATATTAGCTAAAACATTTAATCTTCCCCTGTGTGCCATTCCCATAACAAATTCTTCAACACCAAGAGATGCGCTATGTTCAATTAAGGTATCAAGAGCTGGTATTAATGATTCAGCCCCTTCTAATGAAAATCTTTTTTGGCCAACAAACTTCTTATGCAGAAAACCTTCAAATGCCACTGCCTGAGTTACTTTATGAAGTAAGTGTTTTTTTTGAGTAGCAGAAAAATTTGGTGTATTAGAACTCTCATGAAGTTTATTTATCATCCATTTTAATCTTTCTGGATCTCTCATATACATAAACTCAACACCTATTGATTGACAGTAAACAATATTTAAATGATTAATTATATCTGAAAGTTTACTTGGCCCAATTCCAATTTCATTACCTGCCTGGAAAACAACATCCATATCAGATTTATCTAAACCAAAATTAGAAATTTCTAAACTTGGCTTATGCTTTCTTCGTTCTCTAACGGGATTAGTTAAAGTAAATAAATGCCCACGTGATCTGTATGCGTCAATAAGAGTTATGACCTTAAATTCTTTAGGAACATCATTGCCTTTAATATCAATATCATATGATTCTTGAGCAAAATCAAAACCTTGAAAGAAATGCTTCCATTCTTTATCGAGTTCTGGGTTGTTTGAGAGGTATTGTTGATACATCTCTTCAATCATATTTATGTGTGAAGCACCTAGGAAAGAAAATTTATCCATTTAATACCCTTAAATAATATGTAAATCTATCTAATTTTATTTAATTATTGTAGGATTTACCACACTTTAAACCTCTCTTTTATCAAGTAGTTCCACAAAATAATTAAGAGCATCTTTTTTAGTAGTAGAAATTTTGTTTAAACAATTCATTGCATTATGATGATAGCTATTAATTTTTTTCTTTGTTATATTAACAATATTTAAATTATTAAAAATAGCTTTAACTTTTTCAATTTTATTTACCTCATCCATTTCATTTTGCGAGTATAATGTTATTAACTCATCTTTTTGATTCTCATTTGCAAGTTGTAGAGATTTCAGGTATAGAAAAGTTTTTTTATTTGTTATAATATCACCTCCCACCTTTTTCCCAAACTTTGTTGAATCGCCATATAGATCAAGTAAATCATCCTGAAGTTGAAAAGCAATCCCAAGATTTATTCCAAACTTATAAATGAGTTTTTGGTCTGAAGTGTTCGCCCCTCCAATGAGAGCACCTATTTCAAATGAAGAAGCAAATAAAGCAGAAGTCTTTTTTTCAATCATTATTAAATAATCATCAATACTAATGTTATCAGTTGTCTCGAAATCCATATCCATTTGCTGACCTTCACAAACAATCATAGCTGCATTTGAAAACCTATCTATTACTTCATTTCTTGTCTTTGAATTAATATCAGAAAGCATCATGTATGACTTTACTAAAAGAGCATCACCAGAAAGTATAGCAATATTGTCATCCCATTTTTCATGAACAGTTTTTGAATTTCTTCTTAATGAGGCTTTGTCCATAATATCATCATGAATTAAAGTGAAATTATGAAACATTTCAATAGCTAGTGCAGCACTTAAAGCCTGAGTATAGTCTTTGTTATAAAGATGATGAGCAATTAACAAAGCTATTGATCTTATTCTTTTTGCTTCAAGAGAGAGAATATATTTAATTGGATCATATAAGTTTTTTGGAGAAGATGGAAAATCTATTTTTTGAAGAGATTCTTCGATAATGTTTTTAAATCTTATAATGTCTTTCATTAATTTGCCAATCGAATTAAATATTCACCATATCCACTTTTAATTAAAGGATTTGCCAACTTAATTAATTGTTCTTTATTTATAAAGCCACTAAAAAAAGCAGCTTCCTCAATACAACCTATCTTTCTTCCTTGTCTTTCTTCAATAACTTGCACATACTGATTTGCTTGCATTAATGATTTTATTGTTCCAGTATCTAACCAAACAGAACCCTTTGATAATATTTTAACTTCTAATTTAGATTTCTCTAAATAATGTTTATTTACATCTGTAATTTCAAACTCACCTCTAGCTGAAGGCTTAATTCCTTTTGCTACATCAATCACTGAATTGTCATAATAATAAAGACCTGGAACGGCATAATTAGATTTTGGATTTTTAGGTTTTTCTTCTATTGAAATAGCTTTGTTATTAGCATCAAATTCCACAACACCATATCTTTCAGGGTCCTGAACATGATACCCAAAAATTATACCGCCATTTATATTATTACAATCTGATAACATTTTAATTTTCATTTGAAAAATATTATCTCCTAAGATTAAACACACTTCATCTTTATCAATAAAATCCTCTCCAATGATAAATGCTTGAGCTAACCCATTTGGCTCATGTTGAACTTCATAAGAAAAACTACACCCTAAATGACTTCCATCGCCTAATAATTTCTGAAAAATCGGCAAATCATGAGGTGTAGAAATTATTAATATTTCATTGATACCAGAATATAATAAAGTAGATAAAGGATAATATATCATAGGTTTATCATAAATTGGTATCATCTGCTTACTCATTGCTAGAGTTAATGGATGAAGCCTTGTTCCTGCTCCTCCTGCTAAAATTATTCCTTTCATTTTATTTTATTTTTTTGGAAGAGTTTACTAATGATTTTTCAAACGTCAATAAAAGTGCTGGCAATAATAATAAATTTGACAGCATTGCTACTAATAAAGTTATTGACACCAATAATCCCAAAGCAACGGTTCCTCCAAAATCTGATGCTATAAATATAAAAAATCCAAAGAACAATACAATTGATGTATATAACATACTAACTCCTGTTTCTTTTAAAGCAGAATAAACCGATTTCTTAATAGTGCCATTTGTATCTAGAAGCTCTTGCCTATATTTTGCTAAATAATGAATTGTATCGTCTACAGAAATACCAAATGCAATACTAAAAACTAAAATTGTAGATGGTTTTAATGGAATTCCAAAAAGACCCATTATTGCACCAGTGACAAGTAAAGGAATAATATTTGGAACTAAAGAAATCAAAACCATTTTAGATGATGAAAACATCCATGCCATAAAAAACGATATTAAAACAATTACGAGAAATAGGCTGATAAATAAATTCTGAAGCAGAAACTTTGCTCCTGTTAATAAAACTTTTGTAGTTCCAGTTATGATTACCTCATATTTATCAGAATCAAAAATAGCAGCAATCTTAGGTTTAAGATCTAGCA
>JBJKXM010000070.1:0-22360 GCA_045561575.1 Flavobacteriales bacterium | reverse complement strand
TTAATAATATCCTCAAAACGTTTATAAAATAAAAATTATTTTATTTCGAGGCAAGATTAAACAAATTATATAATTATTTTTGAAAAATGAAATATTTATTCTCAACATTATTGATAATTTTATTTGGATCCTGTTCTACAAAAAATCAACTTGTTTATTTACAAGACTCAAATAAAAATAATATTTCAAAATTAGATCATTTTCAATTTAAAAATAGCATAAAACCTGGAGATATTTTGAAGATAGATGTCCTGACAATTATTCCAGAAGCAGCATTACCCTACAATAAAAAAATCAATCAAATTTCAAGTCAAAACATTGATGAACTCATACTTGATGGTTATCTGGTTGATGATTCTAGTATGATAAATTTTCCAATTTTAGGAAAAATTAGTGTTAATGGTTTAAGTGAAAATGACATTGAAGCTAAAATGAAATCATTACTATTAGAAGGAAATCATTTAACAAATCCTACTGTTAAAGTAAAAAGATTAAATTCAAAATTTACTGTTTTAGGTGAGGTTCAGAATGCTGGTACCTTTACTTATTATGATCAAAAATTAAACATTTTTCAAGCTCTAGGATATGCCGGGGATTTATTAATAACTGCAAAAAGAAAAAATATTAAATTGATAAGACATGATAATGGGTTAAGAAAGACATATATATTTTCTTTAAATAATGGGGAAATTTTTGATAAACCATTTTATTATATTAAAAGTAATGATGTTATCATTGTTGAGCCTAATTTCAATAAAATTAAAAGTGCTGGATTTATAGGTAGTCCTTCTTCAATTGCATCAATCTCATCTATATTATTGAGTATAACATTATTAATAATTAATAATTAAATGAATACCAAAAACACAGATTTATATCCTTTACATGAAGTTGAACCATCATTTGATTACTCTAAAGAATTCTTTAAATATTTATTTTTTTGGAAGTATTTCTTAATATCGATTTTTGCTTTTTTAATTTGTGGATTCTTAATAAATAGATATACTCCAAAATTGTATGAAAATAGTGCAAAGATTCAAATTCTGGACAAAAAACAAAATAATCTTGAAATGCCAAGTGCTGAAGACTTATTTAAAAGTTCCAAAATTAATCTTGAAAATGAAATAGAAATTCTAAAATCTTCTAATATTCTTCAAGAAGTTATAGAAAATCTAAACCTTAATCTTTATGTTGAAGGAGTTGGTGAAATTATGACTTCAAGAGTGCTTGACTATCCTTTTGAAATTATATCAAAAGTTAATTATGATACAATTTCTAATATGTCATTTAATCTTGAGATTGAGGATGATAATTTATTAATTACACAAGTTTCGACCCAAAAAAAATATGTATTTTCTAACCTTTCTACCTTAGATGTAGTTCATTCTCTTCCATTTGAAATTTCCAACATAGTTACAAATAAATGGTTTGACAATTCATACAATGTAAATTTTGTTACAAATTTAGATTTAATAACTTCTTTCAAAGAAGAAATTAGAGTTTCTAAAATTGGAAAAAATAGTGATATAATTAATTTAATTTATAGACATTCTAACATAGAATATGCAAAAAATGTAATAAATGAGATTATTAATGTGTTTAATCAAGATGGTATAAGAGATCGTCAACTAATTCATAAACGAACTATTGATTTTGTTAATGACCGGTATAAATATCTTTCTTCAGAGCTAGAATCTATTGAGTTAGAAAAACAATCATACAAAGTGTCAAATAATTTAGTTGATTTAGCTGCAAATTCTAGTATTTCCTTAGAAAAAAACTTAAAATCTGAAGAAAAACTTTTTTCAAATGAAAATCAGATTTTTTTGGTAACAAATTTATTAAATGAGCTCAATAGCTTAAATTTCGAATTACTACCATCAAATATTGGTATTGAAAATATAGAAGTTAATGCTCTTGTTGCTTCATATAATGATTTGTTTTTAGAAAAACAAAAGTTGAATACTAGCGCTGGGCCAAATAACCCATATTTTAAACAACTAAAGAATTCATTAACAAATGTTAGAGAAAATATTATTTTTTCTCTAACTAACTATTTGTCCCAACTTAAAATTCTTAGAGATCAGCTGACTAATAAATCTAATATAATACAAAATAAGGTTGCCAGCTTTCCATCTCAAGAAAAAAATTTAAGAGCTATTGAAAGGAATCAACAGATAAAAGAAGCATTATATCTTTTTTTACTTCAAAAGGGAGAAGAGGCTCAAGTTAGTTTTGCTGTAACAGAACCAAGTATTAAAGTTGTAGAGTATGCAATTTCAAGTCAATATCCAATTTCACCAAAAACTAAAATTGTTTACTTAATAGCATTACTTTTAGGTTTGTTAATACCATTTATTATTCTTTATGCTATTTTTCTATTAGATACAAAAATTCACTCTAGAGATGATCTTGATAATGCTAATTTAAATGTTGTTGGAGAAATACCATTTTTTGATTTAACTGAATCTGAAAAGATTTTTTCAAACCCAAATGATCGTACAATTATTTCTGAGTCATTTCGAATGTTAATGTCAAATGTTCGTTATCTTCAAAAAAATGATACTAAATCAAATGTTATCTTGGTAACTTCTTCAATCAAAGGAGAAGGGAAAACTTTAAATGCCCTTAATCTCGCTCTAAGTTTTTCCTCCGTTGGTAAAAAAGTTTTATTGATAGGTTGTGATTTGAGAAATCCTCAAATCCATAAATATATTAACTATGATAAGAATGTCCCTGGTTTAGTTGATTTTTTAGTTGATAATAAAACAAGCTGGAAAAAAAATATAATAAAACCTTTTGATAGTCAATCTCTAAATATTCTTCTATCTGGTCCAATTCCTCCAAACCCATTAAACTTAATAAATAATGGAAATATAGAGATTCTTTTAAAGGATGCTAGACAAACTTATGATCATATCATTATCGATAGTGCCCCAACACTACTAGTAGCAGATACACAATCTTTAATAAATAAATCTGATATTTTGATTTTTATAACTAGATGTAACGTTACTGATAATGAAGTACTTTCTCACATCAAAAAGATCTCAGACGAATCTTATATAAATCTAGGTGTAGTTTTAAATGGTATTGGTCAAAAAAATTCATATGGATATTCTTATGGTTATCGTTACGGTTACGGCTATAACTATAAATATTCGTATAATTATGGGTACGGATATGGTTATTCATCAGATGATGAAAAATCATAATTATACATAATAAGTATTAATACTTATAAACTGTAATGTTATCTTCTGTTATATTTGTTAAGTGAATTTCATACTAATAACATCTATAATTGCTTTTTTTGGCACTTTTCTTACGATGCCTTCTATTATCAAATTAGCAATTAAAAAAAGATTTCTTGTTCAAGGAGGTGGTAGAAATGCTCACGAAGGATTTACTCCAAATGTAGGAGGAATGGCAATCTTTAGTGGACTTTTACTGTCAAATCAATATTTATTATTTTATTTTTTTGATTCATTTCAAAATTTTGAGTATTCTTCTGAATTTGAGGTTCAAATAAAATCTTATATTTTAATTACTGCTGGAACTATTGTGATGTTTGTAATGGGACTATTAGACGATATAAGTGGATTGAGCTCTTATTTTCGCTTCATTGTTCAATTAATTATTGCATTTGCTTTAGCTTATATTGGGGATCTAAGAATTGATAATTTTTATGGAGTTTTAGGATTGTATGAAATTCCATATTATTTTTCTATATTTTTCTCTGTTTCGGTTATGATTTTTATTATTAATTCTTTTAATCTTACAGATGGATTAGATGGTCTTGCAGCTTCACTTGGATTATTTATTTTATTATGTTTTGCTATTATTTTTTATACAAATGGAAAATACTATGATTGTGTTTTAGCATGTGCAGGAATTGCTTCATTATTCGCCTTTTGGTTATATAATAGACCACCTGCAAGAATTTTTATGGGTGATAGCGGAAGTTTAGTAATTGGTTTTATTATTGCTTGTTGTGCTATTAGAGCTTGTAATATGGAAATTGTAGATGGAATTAACAATCCAGTTTTTGTGCTTTGTATTTTAGCTTATCCTGCTATAGATACTTTAAGAGTTTTTACTGTAAGAATTTTTTCTGGTAAATCACCATTTTCAGCAGATAGAAATCATATTCATCATCTTTTAATTGATAAAGGCTTTAATCATGGTTGGGCTTCTTTTTTTGCTGTCATGTATTGTGCAGCTTTAACTTTAATTTGTTTTTTCTTAATTGACTACCCTAATTTTTCATTTTTTATAATGGTTGGATTAGCATTACTTTTTATTATTCTTCCTATGGCATCATTTGCTAGATCAACAACTTTAAAATTTCTTTCACTCTTTAAATAATATCTTATAATTTGTACCTTCTTTTATTTTTTATATTTGTTTAGATAAAATAAAAATGAGGGGGTACTCTAGATATTTCTGGTTTATACATTTCTTAGGAGATTTAATTCTTATTAACTTTTCTTTTTTACTATCTTATTATTACAAATTTGGTTCATTAATTGAAGATGATAGATATTTCTTTCTTCTTCTTATTTTTAATTTTATTTGGATTTTTACTTCATTTATGCTTGATCTTTATGCAATTAAAAGATTAAGAAGAGTTGATAGAATTTTATTTAATCTAATGAGAGCAGGAGTAATTAATATTTTTGCTATTGCTGCCTTACTTTTTTCATTAAACGATGATTCTCCATTTTCTAGAGAACATTTATACTATACTTATATTTTAGTTTTTGTTTTAGTACTCTTTTGGAGATATTTATCAATCAAACTTATTTTTCTTTACAGAAAGCAAGGATATAATTATGATCGAGTTTTAATTGTTGGAGGAGGAGATACAGCAAAAGATTTACATGATTATATTTTTTCTGATGATATTTTAGGAATTAAATTATTAGGTGTTTTTTCAGAATCCAAACCTACTTTTAATACGAAAGTATATACTTCTAATTTTAATGAAGTTAAAAATTTCTCTTTGAAAAATGAAATAGATGAAATTTATTATACACTTCCATTAACTAATACTGATGTTATTCAAGATTTGGTTGATTTTGCAGATCAGAACTTAATCAGATTTAAGGTTATTCCAGATTTTAGAGGATTTCCTCTTCGTAGAGTAAATATTGATTTTTTTAATAACGTCCCTGTACTAAGTTTTAGAAAAGAGCCACTTAAAGATTCAATTAGTAAATTTTTAAAAAGATTATTTGATATAATTTTCTCTTCTTTAGTTATCATTTTTATTCTTTCATGGTTGTTTCCTTTAATTGCATTATTAATAAAATTATCATCAAAAGGCCCTGTTTTGTTTAAACAGAAAAGATCAGGTCTAGATAATAAAGAATTTTGGTGTTATAAATTTAGATCTATGAATCAAAATAAAGATTCAGATAGTAAACAAGCAATAAAAGGAGATGATAGAATAACCTTTATTGGTTTCTTTTTAAGAAAACATAGCATTGATGAATTTCCACAGTTTTTTAATGTGTTTAAGGGAGATATGTCAATTGTTGGTCCTAGACCTCATATGTTAAAACATACTGAGCAATACTCTGAACTAATTAAGAAATATATGGTTCGTCAACTTGTAAAACCAGGTATTACAGGTGCTGCTCAGGTAAGAGGGTATAGGGGTGAGACAAAAGAATTGCATGAAATGGAAGGAAGAGTAAAGTGGGATGTTTGGTATATTGAGAATTGGACTTTCTTTTTAGATATTAATATAATTGCAAGAACTGTTTTGAATTTTATAAAAGGAGATGAAAAGGCTTATTAGTTTAATTTTTCTAATACCATTTTTTTCATTCTCACAACCTATTATTGATATTGGTTTTGATAATAATGATTCTTTAAAGAACATAACAATTGTTCCTTTTTTTGCCTCGCATTATGCTTCAAATCAGTTTGAAAATTCTTCGCATTCACTACTAGCATATGGAAGTGATATTTTTCTTAATTATTCTAAAAAACTAAAAATTTCATCAAGAATTTTAAATATAGATGGAGATTTTAATACTGCATTATCTAACTATGTTGATTCAATGGGAGTTTACCCTGGAATGAATAAAGAAGATGATAATCTAACATATTTTTCATTAACATCTGATTATAGAATTAATAAATATTTTTCTACTCGATTTGGAAAGGGAACTAATTTTATTGGAAATGGATACAGGTCAATGCTTCTTTCAACAAATCATACGCCATATCCTTTTTTTACTTTTATTACAAATTTTTGGAAAGTAAAATACTATAATCATTTTACCACATTTACCGATATATATACATCAAATGAATCCCAAAAAAAGCATGGAGCATTTCATTATTTAGATTACAATGTAAATAATAATTTAACTATAGGTTTATTTGAAGCAATTATATGGCAATCTAGAGACGAAAATTTTGAAAGAGGTTTTGATGTCCATTATTTAAACCCTATTATATTTTATCGCCCTGTAGAATTTTCTAAGCATTCTCCTGATAATGCGCTTTTAGGTGTTAATATAGATTGTCAATTAAATAAAGTAAATATTTACAGTCAACTCTTAATTGATGACTTAAATATTAATAGATATGAAAATACTGGTGATGGATTTTTTCAAAATAAATTAGCTTTTCAGATTGGATTGAAATCTAAATTCAATATCAACGAACATAATTTTTATTTTTTGACAGAATTTAATCAGGCTCAGCCCTATACTTATGCACACAAGCATCCAATGCAAAACTATACGCATATGAACCAAGCTTTGGCACATCCACTGGGTGCTAATTTTAAAGAAAATATTTTTATAATGAATTACACTTATAAAAAATGGGGTTCTAATTTAAAATATACTTATGCAGTATATGGTGCAGATTCTGTTGATACTCATTATGGTCAAAATATTTTTATTTCTGATTTTTTAGCATCAGGTGAGGGAGGAGAATTTTCATATGGAAATTTTAACGGGCAAGGAATTTTGACACATCTACACACGCTATATGCTGAAGTGAACTATGATTTGAAATTTGCAAAAGCATTTGCTGCTTGTGCGATCAGAAATCAAACGAATAAAGTAAATAGTACTTATTTAGTTTTAGGAATAAAGACCAATTTTATAAATCCTTTTATAGATTTTTAAAATTCAGTTATTTCTCCATCTTTAAATGCAGCAATTGAGGCTGATCTAAATCCATTCTTTTGCATCTTCTTTAAATAAGATTGAGCATCTTTAAGGTTATAAAACATTCCAGCAACATAAGAAGTTTCTCTTTCATTTACAGGAACAATAATCAGATAATCTTGATCATAAAGTTCTACTGGAGCATCGTATTTTCCATAGGTACCAAGTCTAACTCTAAATACATAAGGAACACCCATTCCTAATTTTGATTGTTCATCTTTTGAGAATGAATTTAACAGCTTATCTCTACTTTTTACATAAGCTTTGTATGTGCTCATTGCTTTAGAATCTTCTCCCATTGCTTTGTATACAAAAATTAGATTTTGATAAGCAGTTAAATAAAGTTTATCCATTTGGATTGTGCTCTTAAATAACTTAACTGATTTTTCAAGGAAATCTTTTTGTGTTGCCCCTTTTGATCGAGATCCAAAATCATAGTGTGCTACTGCCATATTGTAAGCCCAATCTCTATCTTTATAAATTCTAGGTGTTAGATTCATCAAGTATCTTTTTGCCTGTCCAACTCCTCTTTTTTCACCAGAAGCTAGCATTGTAATAGCTAGGTTAGCTCTTGAGAAATTAAGACCATCTTCAGCAATCTTTCCTCTTTTTAATTTTTTCTCGGCATCTTTTAGTTTCTTTTGTGCAGCCTTGTAGTTTTTATCTTTCAGCGCATTTAATCCATCATTGTAGTCAGCAATTCCTGCTTGCACTTGAATCATACTTCTATCATCTATTTTTTCAATTTTATCAAATTGAAGAGGATCATCTTTTAAACTAACTTTTAAGTTAGTAACATCTGGTTTTTTTCCTCTTGGATTAATAACTACTTTTTTCTTTTTAACTTTTTTAGTTTTTGAAGATCTTGTATTTTTTGCTTGTATATTTTTCTTTTTTTGCTGATTTAATTTGTTTTCAGCTTTTAGCATTTTTTCAACAATTTTCTCAGCATCATCTTCGTTTCCAGAATCTCTATATATAGAGGCAAGGGTTACATAAGCTTGGAAATTTCCATTATTTTTCTTAATGATCGAATTTAGGATTTTAGTTGCTTCAAGTTGATCACCAACTTTATTTTTAGCTATTGCTATATTATAATTCCAATTTTCATCTGAATATATTTTTGATGTAACTAAATCTAAATATCTTTTTGCAGCAACAATATCCTGTTTGTTTCCTGTATGAGCATAACTTAATGCCATATTTACTCTTATGAAATTTAATGCATTATCACTTAGTTTAGCTCTTTTATATCTTTTCATTGCAGCTTTAAATTCTTTTATTGCAGCATTGTATTCTTTAGATTTCATTTTTTTAACTCCATCCACATAATGTTTATCAGCTAATTTTGATTGATCTAGAGTTCTTTTTGTCAATTCTTTAGCTTTTTCATGTTGTAAAACTTTTTCAACATCAGAAATTGGCTGCCATTCATAGGCCTTAAGATGAGAAAAATAGGATGAGTCAATAAAATTTGCATTAGAGTTTAAGAATGCAAACAGACATATTATAGTTGAAAAAAGAATTCTTTTAATCATATTTTTTATTGTTATTTTTCAGATTGCAAATTAGTAAAAAATTTATTGTAGTACGATTTTGTAATTTATAAGCTTATTACCACTAATAATCTTCACAAAATAAACACCTCTTGTTTTATTTGATAAATCAAATTCAAGTATTTCAGCACTGTATTCATTTTGATGATGAATTACTTTATCACCTAGAGCATTATATATTTCAACTTCAGAAATTTTAGCAGCCCCATTTATAAATAAAGCACTACTTGTTGGATTTGGATAAATATTAAAGTTCATTTCATTATTGATCATTACAGTATAGTTGTAATATATAGGCAATGAAATCATTGTACATCCATTCGAATCGGTTACTTCGACACTGTATTCACCAACAGAGGTAGGGAAAAACTCATTTGAAGTTTCACCAGAAATTGGGTTTCCTTGACCATCCAACCATTGATATGACACAAAGCCTGAAGTAGCCTCTAACATATTTTCATATTGCCAAACATTTACAATTATTGGATTTGGATTAACAATACTCACAAATCCTGTAGTCACACAACCATTCGCATCAGTTACTGTAACGTTGTAAGATCCCGCACATAAATTAATTGCTGTTTGATTTAATTGTTGACTTGGATCTGTCCACTCATATGAATATGGTTGAGTACCATTATCTACAATTGCAGTCGCTGTAGCATCACAATCATTAAAACATTGTAGATTAGTAAAAATTACATCTACACCAAGTTCAAGTGGTTGAGTAATAAGCGTAGTTATATCATTTGAACAACCGTTATTATCTAAAACTGTGAAGGTATGATTACCAGGTGATAGGTTATAAAAAGTGTTAGAACTTTGATATGTCAACCCACCATCATCTGAATATTGATATGGGGGTGTTCCTCCGTTGGTAACTAAAACTTCTACAATTCCATCGTTTAGGTCATAACAACTTACCATTGTAGAATTTGGGAATAAACTCAAGGAATCTCCGGGCTCAATGGTAACAGAATCAGTAGAATTACATCCATAAACATCAATCACAGTTACAGCATGAGTTCCAACAGCTAGTGTTGTTGAAATTCCAGTATCTCCATTGCTCCAATAAGTATTTAAGGGAGGTGTTCCACCAAAACCATAAGCTGTTGCAACTGCACTACCATCATCACAAATAGCAGTAGCTCCAGTTGAGAAAATAATTATTTCATCATTTTCTAATACCGTATAGCTGTATGATATTGTATTTGTTGTGTCAGATAATTCTAGAGTATAAATACCTGCATATAAACTATCAATATCTTCATCTGTTGATGTGAAACCATTTGGACCTGTCCATAGATAAGTGTAAACAGAATCTCCACCATCAGCAGTTATAGCAATAGCACCTTGGTTTCTTCCCCAACATATATTATTAGTTATATAATCAAGTGAAGCTGAAAGAGATAATGGTTCTTCAACAATAAATGTATCTAAGGAACAGCCTAAGGAATCAGTTGTATTTAAAATATATGTGCCAGCATAAAGATTGACAATATCTTCACTATTAGAGGTAAAGCCATTAGGCCCACTCCAGCTATATGCAACAGAGGATGAGGTATCGTTTAGAGTAATATATATATTTCCAATATTTCCACCATAAACGGTATTGTTTGTAATTGAATCTAAACCAATTGAAATTTGATTTGGTTGTGAAATAGAATCTATAGAATTGGATATGCAATTATTAGCATCTAAAATTTGAACTGTATAATTACCCGCACAAAGGTTAGTTGCAGTATCAGAAATTTGAGTTGAATCATTATTCCAAATGTAGTTGTAAGGACTAATACCACCACTAGCAAATACAGTCATTGCACCATCACATGCATCATAACAGCTTACATTATTAAGTAGTTGAGTAAATGATGATAATCTTGGTGGTTCAGTAAGCGTGATGCTATCTGAAAAGATACATCCATTGGTGTCAGAAATAATGTAATTATATGTTCCAGCAAAAGAAAGTGGAACATTTGTTGTATCTAACTCATTTTGTATTGATAAGTTAATAGAAGAATTAAAAGACGCATTGTAGGGTGAAGTACCACCATTTAAAATTAAGTTTACCACAGCATCTTGCCCTCCCTCACAAGAAACACTAAATCCATTATAATCCGAAATTAAAAGAGAAGAGAATAAACTATCTGGTTGATTAATTGTAATGGTATCGTAAATTGAACATCCATTTAAGTCAGTAGCACTGTATGGGTATAATCCTTGTGGAATAATTGTTCCACTGGCAAAAATATTCTGACCATTAAGAAGTGGAAGTGTAAAGCTTCCCCATGCTAATAGATAATCAGGAACACCACCATTAAAAGTAACTGTAGCAGAACCCGTGCTGTCATTGTAACATAAAACATCAGTAGTAGAATAAGTTGAGGTGAATTCAGCTGGTTCAATTAAAATCGTACTATCAGTTAATGAGCATCCAGCAGTGTCAGTAACAGTGACAGAGAAAGATCCAGCATATAAATTATTTGCTATTGAAGTAGTATCTCCATTTGACCAATTGTATGATAATAAACCAAATCCACCACTTGTAATTGCAGAAATTGTTCCATTTGTATCTCCATAGCAAGCAATATTAAATCCATTAAAGTTTTGAGTTGATAAATTTAACCTTAGACTGTCTGATGGTTGATCAACAAAGATTGTAGCAGTTGTAAAACAACCGTTGGTATCAGTTGTTGTAACTGAATACGTTCCTGCCATAAGATTACTAATATCTTCAGTTGTATCTCCATTATTCCATAAGTAAGTATATGGAGGTGTTCCCCCAATAATACTTTGATCAATACTTCCATCCAAAATTAAACACGAACTTAAATTAGTTGGTGTTAGAGTAGAAGTTAGTGAATCTTGAGATTGTGTAATTGTTATTGAGTCTGTAATGAAACAGTTATTTGTGTCTGTTACTGTATAAGTGTAAGTTCCAGCAATTAGCGCTGTTGGGTCATAACCAAACCAATCTTCAAAATATGGTGATGTCCCACCAGAAATTGTTAATGTTGCAGTTCCATTATTTCCACCATAACAGGTAATATTAGTACTTGAAATAGTTACTACAAGTTCTGACGGTTCATTAATATTAACGGAGTCAGAAATACTACATCCATTTGTATCACTTACTGAGTAGTAATGCATACCTGGAGTCAAAGCTAATGGATAACTTGCACCCCAATTTTCATAGTATGGTGGTGTACCACCATTTATAGTGAAAGATACGTTTCCATCATCAAAACCATAACAACTGATATTATTTACTAATGCAGAATAATATAAGGAGTCAGGCTCTGTAATTGTTATACTATCACTGTAAGAACAGCTATTAGAATCAGTTACTGTAAAGAAATATATTCCTTGAGCTAAAGCATTTGGATTAAATCCACCCCAATCTTCCACATAGGGAGGGGTTCCACCTAAAATATTTAATGTAGCTGATCCATCAGTTAGTCCATAACAACTTATATTATTAACTGTATTTATTGTTGTTAAAGGATTTGGTTGAGTTATTATTATTGTATCATTTTTAATACAACCAAGTCCATCAGAAACTGAGAATGGATATATTCCAGCAGGAATTCCAGCAGGAAAAAATTGAGCAGAGCTAATCGTATTTGATCCAAGTAAAGGGAGTGTTTGTCCAAATGCATTTAAAGTATAATTTCCATCACCACCAGAAATATTAAGAATGGTCACTCCATTAGTATCTCCATGACATAAAATATTAGTGTTGTTCTGTATTACACTAATTTCATTTGGGTTAGTTAATGAAAATATAGTTGAGGTAACACAGTTATTTGAATCTGTAATTGTACAAAAATAACGGGCGGCAATTAGATTTGTAATTGTATCTGTATATAAAGTGTCGTTATTTGCATTATTTGTCCACATAAAGGTGAAAGGTGCAATACCTCCTACAATATCTGTAAACAACGCCCCATCATTACCCCCGTAACAACTAATACTATCTAATATTTGAACAGTTAGAATAGTAGGGCTTGGTTGAGTTACAGTAAATGAATTTGAAACTTGACATCCAGAGGAATCAGTAATTGTATAGGACATTGTACCTGCATAAATCCTATTAGGAGTAGAAGACCATGTTTCAGTGTATGGTGGAATTCCACCACTAATTGTTAATGATGCTGTAGTGTAACCACCATTACATAATATAGTTCCAATGTTTAAGCTATCAATAATTTGAGATGGTTCAATTATTGTTACACTATCAGTTGCAGTACAGTTATTTGCATCGGTGAGAACACATGAGTAAGTTCCAGGAGATAATGAGTCTATGACTTGAGTAGTTTCCCCATTTGACCATAAAAAAGTAGGTTGTTGGCTAACATTAACAACTAATGAATAATCTTCAGTTGCTCCTCTAATAGGTCCAATAAATGAAACTGTATTTGGATCAAAATAAGTGCTATCACAAGGTCCAATGAGAGTGTCATTATTTTCTTGCATTACAACTCTAAGTCTTGTAACATAACCAGATAATGTGTTTGGAACCGTAAATGTAACATCTGTTATAAATGGAACAGTATCAACGTTAATTATACCTAATTCTTCATTTGTTTCATCAAAATCACCATCAGTATTCCAATCTGCATAAACCTTTGCACCAGCAAACTCATTTATTAAATGATTTGGATTTACAGAACCAATTTCAATAGTTACTGTATAGGTGTTATTAGGAGTTAGACTAGCATATTGATTTGTAAAGTCTTCGTAATCATCACCATATGTCGATGTATTATTAACAATATCATCTCCATTATCACCAATCAGTCTAACCTCAGAAATATTAACGTTAGCATTTGAATACGGCATGGAACCACAATAATTTAGTAGTGACACATTTCCATAAGTTGTTCCAGTTGAAACAATTGCTTCAGCAGATCCATCATTTAATCCAAAACAACTTACATCATTTGATGCTATAAAAAAGCTAGCAGAACCAACTGTGTCAATAATGACAATTGTATCATAAAATGTTTGGCAAGAATTAGAATCAGTAGCAATAAGAGTGTATGTTCCTGCACAAAGATTAGATATTGATTGCTGAGTACTTCCATTACTCCAGTTATATTGATATGGTTGAGTTCCTCCACTTATGTTTGCAGAAATAAGTCCAGTACATTGTGTGCTATCACATGAACCATTAGGAAGAGATGAGGAGTAGTAGTTTAGTAAATCTGGATTGGTAATAGTGTATGAGTCTGTGAATGAAATGTTACATACAGAATCATAAACTGTTAAAGTGTATGTTCCAGCAGATAGTGAATTTATACTTGAAGTTGTAGCTCCATTAGACCAGCTGTAACTAAAAGATCCTGTTCCAGAAACCGATGAGGTAATAGATCCATCACTGGCACCATTACAACTTACATCAACTCCAGTTAAAGTAATTAGAATAGGAGACGCTTCTGTAATAATGAATGTAGTTGAATCTTGACAGCCACTGTAATTATCATTAATTATAACGCTGTAATTTCCAGCTGATAAATTATTTGCAGTTGAACTTGTATCACCATTACTCCAAATATATGTGTAGCTGCCAAATCCACTATTAACGGAACTTATTGTGGCACTTCCATCATTTGTACCAAAACAAAGAATATTGTTTATCGTTAAACTATCTATTGAAAATGAAGCACAGTCAGAAAATCTTAAATCTAGTGTATCTGCAGGTGCTAGTGTTTGAATAATATTACCAATGCTATCAACTTCTTGAGTATTCCATATACAAGAATATAATCCGTAACTAGCAGTGTTGGTTGGATTGTTATTAAATCTAACTCTAACTGTTAAAAGTTGAGTTGCTCCTTCACTGACTGTAATTCCTGTAGAGTCAGGATTTGGGCCATTGCTGGTATAATGCCAAAAACCATACGCCTCACCGTTAGAGTTAATACTATATGGAAGATTTGCAAATTGACCAGTTAATGGGTTAAACCATTGAAGATCAAAATCACCTTGAATAATATTTACACTATCATGTGAAATGATAAATTCTGGCCTAAGATTTACATCACATCCGGTATTTGTTAATTGAAGTATTGTATTGGTCCATTGCCCATATCCAGTTACTGGATTAATACTAAAGTTAGATACATTTTGATTAATTGAATGACTATCAACTATTGAAACTACAACAGAATCTCTTTCAGTACTTCCAAGGACGTCAGTAACATCAATGTAGTACAATCCAGGAAAAAGCGTGTCAATATCTTCTGTTGTTTCACTAAACCAAGGATATATTGGTGAGGACCATTGGAATGTATAGGGCTGAGAACCTCCATTAACTGACATGTCTATTGCTCCATCATTAGAACCCGAGCATGTTGCATCAGTAACATTATAGTTAAAATTAAAAATTGAAGTGGTTGTAAAATTTGGACCGTATACCCAAGTTGTATCACACTTAACTCTCCAGTTGTAAGTTGTTAAAGAATTTAGACCTGTTAAATTATGTACTTGAACGGTAAATCCATTGTTACTTACCACCACACTATCCCAGTTGGACTGAGTACTGTCTTTATATGCTAAAGTATAATTAAGTTGAGCACAAGTTCCACGTTCCCACTCAAGGATTGCACTAGTAGAAAAAACAAGGTTTACAGCAGGGTTAGTAGGTGCTTGTGCAAAAGCAAAAAAAGATATTGAAAATGAGATTAAAAGTGTTAGTAAATGTTTTTTCATAACAAACAGATTTATAGGTATTTATGCAAATATAATAATTATGTCGTTTGATTTTTTTGATTAACTAAATTGTTGAATCATATAAAGTTTATCAAAAACTAAATGTTAATAACCATGAAAAAAGGAGGTATTTTTTGTTTTTTTTAAAAAAATCTTTTATTTTTATCCCAGGTTTTACGACAAAAAACTCAAATTTTAATGAATAAAAAAATGAATTATCAGGTTAAACTGATGTTTAATTCGTATCTATTAGGATGCGATGTTTCGTCGTATTTATTACCTAACAACATAACCAATGTGTCGCAGCACGATGGTTTTTTGTTCACAATTAACAAATTTTTTAACTAAAACAATTATTATGAAAACAAAGTTTATCAAAACAATGTTTGCATTTGTTGCTGCCTTTGCACTTGTAGTGTCGACGGTTTCTGCAACAGTTGTAAATGTTCAGACTTACTCTGGTTCTTGGGGGTCTGAGGTTTCATGGGATCTTGTTGAGGATGCAACGGGTACAATATTGTTATCAGGAAGTGGATACTCTTCTGGTACAACCTACGATGCATATATCGATCTTCCTGATCCAGGAAGTTATACATTAAACATGTATGATTCTTTTGGAGATGGGTGGAATGGTGGTTACGTAAACATCATTGACTCAATTTCAGGAAATATCGGTTATACTCTTGGAACAGGATTTACCACTGGATCTTCTTATGTGGAGTCATTCACATTACCTATGGGAACTTTTGGATGTACTGACCCTGGTGCTTTAAACTATGATCCATTAGCTACTATTGATGATGGTTCATGTGTTTATCCTTGTTTAGCTCAAGATACTTTAGAGAGTTTTGAGTATGGAGGATCATGGGGTGGAATGTGGTATAACAACCCACCATCAGTAAGTGGACTGGATTGGACTGTAAGAACAGGAGGTACGCCTTCTTTCAATACGGGACCTTCTGGTGCATATGATGGTTCTTACTACATCTACACTGAAACTTCAGGATCAGGTTCAAACAGCTTTGCCGTTATAGAGGCAGCCTGTGTAGACTTATCAGCATGGACAACTCCAGCGCTTACTTTCCAGTACCACATGTTTGGTGCAACGCAAGGAACGCTAGATGTTGACTATTCATCTGATGGAGGTTTAACATGGACGAATCTATGGACAATGTCTGGAGATCAAGGTGATCAATGGAATATTGGTATAGTTGACCTTTCAAGTTTATCAGGTCAAATTATGGTAAGATTCCACATGGCTACAGGAACATCATTCACATCTGATGCTGCATTAGATTACATTCAGTTCTCTGAATTATCTGTTGGATGTACTGATCCTTTTGCGGATAACTACGATCCTTTAGCTTTAATTGACGACGGTTCATGTCTATATACAGGTTGTTTAGATCAATATGCATCTAACTACTGTGGTACATGTAACGTGCCGGACAATTCACTATGTACTTACTACCCTTGTGGTACACTAAACTACATTGAAGACGTTGAGTCAGAAGACCTTACTGCGATGGGTTACACTACTCAAAACGGAGTTCTTGTAGATGGTTTATCATTCTCAAGTGCAGATGATGCTCTTGTTGATACTGTTTCTTTACAGTTTACAGGTGGTGATACATTCTATGGAACACAAAATACTTCAACTGCATTTACTGACCCTAACCACCAAGCGTTTGCAAACTTCTGCTTGGATTTATCAGGATCAGGATCTGATGTTGACTTACGTTTTGCAGCTGGACTTTCATCAGTTTTCAATAACTGTGCGTGGTTCAGAGTACTTGTAAACGGAGTTGTTCAAAATGAATTAAACACGGGTATTGATCACTTCTCTGATCAAAACCAAATTACTGGAGAAGTTTCAGCAAATGCTAATTCAAATGGTTATGGTATTTACATGTATGACCTAGACGCATGGGCTGGACAAACTGATGTATATGTTACATTCCAAGCAATGGTTAACTATAACGTAGCTTATGGTTCTCCAGGTTTTGTATGGATCGATAACATCGAAGCGTATGAAGTTACTCCATGTACGTACTACGATCTTACTGAGCTATTCTCTTTTGACAATTTATGTGCTGGAGATGCTGCAGGTAATGCAATGGTACTTGCTCAAAATTCATACTCTACATCTGGTGATCAATATACTTGGTTATCAAGTACTGGTTCTGTATATGCTACAACTCAACAAGTTTCTAACTTAGTTGCAGATACTTATACAGTTACAGCTATTGATCCAGATAATGGATGTGCTTCTTCAATTCAAGTAACTATTACTGAGCCTTCTCCTGTTGGAGTTGACACAGCATCTACTTTTATTGTTAACACTCCAACTGTAAACGATTCTGTTGGATTAATTGATATTGAGCCAACTGGTGGTGCATGTGTTGCTTCTGTAACTCTTGCTACTCCAGATGATCAAAACAATGGTCAACTAGGAAATATGTTTAATATTATTAACACTTCAGGTGGTGATTTACAAATCTTAGGATTCAGCCAAGGTGCTGCATATTTAAATGCTTCATCTGCTGGTGTAAATGTTGACTGGTGGTACTCTGACTTAGGAGACTATACAGTTTCTCAAAACTGGGTTTCTTGTGGTAGTGGTACTGTTGACTTAACTGCTGGTGCAAATACTGGTACAGTTATGTTCCCTAACCCAGTAATCATACCTGCTGGTGCAACTTATGGATTCCATACTTTAACTAATGTTACTATTGGTTATACAAATGGTTCTGGTACTCCTGGTACTACTCCAAGAATTGCAAACAATGACCTTACTTTAACTGAAGGACATGGATGTTCTGGATTTGGTTCATTAAGCTTCTCTCCAAGAAACTGGAATGGAGAAGTTATATATGGTGATCCAAATGCTGCATTATATACTTATTCATGGTCAAATGGTGCTACAACTCAAGATATCTCTGGATTAGGAGTTGGTTCTTACACTGTAACTATTACTGACTGTAATGGTTGTGTAGGTTCTGAAACTTTCTTTATTTCTGCTTCATTAGATCCTGGATGTACTGATCCTAACGCAGATAACTATGACCCATCAGCTAACTTTGATGACGGTTCATGTATCTACTATGGATGTACTGATTCTAACGCAATAAACTTTGATTCAGGTGCAAACACTGATGACGGTTCTTGTGAATATACTTGTGTATACCAAGGATATGCTGGTCAATTATTAATTGACATGCATGATTCATTTGGTGATTCATGGAATGGTAACTTCCTATATATTGTAAATGCAAATGGTGATACTCTTAATACTGGTGGATCTACTGTATCTGCTGGAGCTGAAGAGGATGACTCTTTATGTATTGACAATGGATGTTACTGGGTAACTGTTGACTATGGTTCATGGCAAGGTGAAGTTTCTTGGGAACTTGTACTTGATGGCGATACTCTTTTAACTGGAGGAGCTCCATTTAGTGGTTTACTAGAAGTTGGACCTGGTGGATGTAACTTAGGTTGTACAGATCCTGCTGCACAAAATTACGATGCTAACGCAGTAACTGACAATGGTTCTTGTGTGTATACTTGTACTGAAAGCGTATTTACATTAAATATGACTAACCTTGGCGGAGGCTGGGGAGGTTCTACTTTTGAAATGTATGATGGTTCAGGTAACTTAGTTACTTCTTCTACATTAGGTAACCCTCTAACTGCTTTTGATACATTATGTTTAGCTGACGGATGTTACAACGTTGTTGTTACTTCTGGTACTAACAATGCTGGTGTATCATGGAGCTTATCTGATGCTTCAGGTGTTCTTTTAGTTGGTGGTGCTCCTTTTGGAGATACACTATGTTTCCCTGCTGTTGGTGGTTGTACTGATGCTAACGCATGTAACTACAACTCATTAGCAACATTAGATAATGGAACTTGTGACTACTCATGTGTAGGTTGTATTGATTCAACTGCAATTAACTGGGATGGTCCTTCATTCACTATTGATGATGGTTCATGTCTATACTGTAACCTAACAGGTTCTTCATTTGTAGTTGATGCATCTGCTAACGGTGCTGCTAACGGATGGATTGATTTCACTCCTGTTGGTTCTTACTGTAATGCTGACTCATTAGACCTTTCTGATCCTGCAGTTATTCCTGCTGGTGGTTCTGGTCCTTGGGTTATGACATTTGCATCTACTGGTAACACGTTCTTTATGGACTTCACTAACACTAACATTATGCCAATGTTTGTAAGAGGATTTAAATCTTTCAACAGTTTAGCTGCATCTTGTTGTGGTGGTTCTTACGCTGAGGGTAACTCAATGTGGTCTCGTCCTGGAACAGCTCAAGGAAACGAAGCTAGCTCTGCTGGTTGGACTTTCCATGGTGAAACTTACCATAACTTAACTGCTGATGGACCAAGTACTCATATGAACGATCCTGCAATTGAGATTCCTGCTGGAGCAACTATGGGTATTGCACTTCACCACCAGAATGAAAACTTCTTCTGGGGTAACTTCGGAATTCCTCCATACACTCCAAACTATGCGAGTGCGGTAGGTGTTGAGGTTTCTGCTGCAATGGCTGAGTACAATACTACTGGTACGTTTACAGGTACTCCACTTGGTGGTCCTGGAAACACTTGGATGACAATGGATATGTTATATATCGGTCCTTCACTATATTCTTACTTATGGTCTACAGGAGACACTACAGAAGATCTTTATGGGTTAAACCCAGGAGTTTACACTGTAGAGTTTACTGACTGTAATGGATGTGTTGGTAACGATACTATAACAATTCTTGCTAACCCAGTACCTGGATGTACTAACCCTAACGCAGTGAACTTTAACATCTCAGCTAACGTTGATGATGGTTCTTGTATCGTTCCTGTTGATGGATGTACTGATCCAAACGCAATTAACTACAACCCATTAGCAAATACTGATGATGGAACTTGTTTAGTTTGTGTTGGAACTATTACTGCTCCATGGACTGAAGACTTTGATAGCTACTTAGTAGGATCAACTGACTTCTCTGGAAACGGATGGTACAATGATTCATTATTAGATACATGGAACTGGACTATAGATAACTTAGGAACTCCTTCGTTTAATACTGGTCCTAACAATGATGTATCTTCTACTGGTCTAGGTAACTACTGCTTTACAGAAACTTCTGGTTCTGGATCAAACCAAACAGCTACATTAAATTCTGTTTGTGTTAACACATCTACTTTATCTACTCCTAATATCCGTTTCTCTTACCACATGTTTGGTGCGACTATGGGTACTTTAGAAGTTGTTGTTGATGATGTTGTTGTTTGGTCTAAGTCAGGTGATCAAGGTAACACTTGGTTTGAAGCTCAGATTCCACTTCCTTCTGATACGAATGTATTAATTCAGTTCAGAGGATTAACTGGAACTTCATTTACATCTGATATGGCAATTGATGAATTAATCGTTGATGATGGTTTACCAGCTGGTTGTATGGATACATTAGCTGATAACTATGATGCTTCTGCATTAATCGATGATGGTTCTTGTATCTACACAGGATGTACTGATCCTCTTGCAGGTAACTGGTGGCCATTAGCTAATAATGACGATGGTTCTTGTGAGTATTATGGATGTATGGATCCTTCAGCGGATAACTACGATCCTAATGCTACTGTAGATCCTAACAATGAGTGTTGTTATGACAACTATATCCACATCCAAATGTTTGATTCATTCGGAGATAGCTGGAATGGTTCTGTTATGACAATTACTGATGTATTTGGTACAGTATTATTCTCTGGAACAGTTACAACTGGAAGTTTCGAAGAAGCTTTCGTTTGTGTTCCAAACGGATGTCATACTGTAGACGTTTCTGCTAACCCATGGAACAATGAAGTTTCTTGGATGATTACTCAACCTTCAACAGGTGATACTCTTCTTGATGTGTCTGCTCCTGGTTCTCCAGGTACATGGCAATTAGAGATGGGTGCTAACGCTTGTGCGGTTGGTTGTACTGATCCAACGGCTCTTAATTATGATCCAATTGCGGTGACTGATGACGGTTCATGTATTTATGCGTGTACTGAAAATTCAATTTACACTTCAATGTTAACTGACTTTGATCAATCTGAATGTTCATTCGAAATTTCTGACGATCTTGGAAACGTGTTATACACTTCTCCAGCTCAAACAGGAATCGGATCAACAACAGCAACTGACTCTGTTTGTTTAACTGATGGATGTTACACTCTAACATTATTAGATGCTGGTAACGATGGATGGGTAACTGGTAACTTAGGAAGCGTGACTTTAACTGATGCAGCTGGTGCTACATTAGCTTACGGTCAAATCTTCTTCGGAAGCTCAGTTAGCTACTCATTTACTGTAAACAACTGTCAAACTCCAATTTACGGATGTACTGACTCTACTTCATCTAACTACGACCCATTAGCAAATACTGATGATGGTTCTTGTTGTGTAGATGGATGTACAGACCCACTTGCATTTAACTATGATTCATTAGCTACTTGTGATGATGGTTCTTGTGTACCATTCGTATATGGATGTACTGACCCTAATGCAATTAACTACTATCCTGGTGCAAACACGGATGATGGTTCTTGTATTTATGTAGGTTGTACAGATCCTAACGCTGCTAACTACAACCCATTAGCTACAATTGATGATGGTTCTTGTGTGTACTACAGCTGTTCAGACCCTGTTCCAACTGGATTAGGAACTAACTGGATTACTGATACTAAAGCAGAAATTACTTGGGATAACATGAATGATAGTTCATGTATGGTATGGAAGTACTTCGTACGTTATAGAGTAGATAACTTAGACGGAACTTATGGTCCATGGTCTACGAAATCTGCTGGAGTTGGAAACGGACTATGTAACTTTGGTCTAAACAC
>JBJKXM010000069.1:0-22364 GCA_045561575.1 Flavobacteriales bacterium | reverse complement strand
TCTATTTTTTTCATAATGTAAATTTATGATTTGTAATTTTATATATATAAATATTAATAATAATGTTGACTATAAATAATTTTAAAATCCTTACGGTTTATGTAATGAGTATATTATATATAGTTGTTGGCATTAAACATTTTACAGACCCCATTTTATTCTTAAATATTATGCCAGATTATTTAGCATATCAACTCGAGCTAGTATATTTAAGTGGTTTTTTTGAAATTTTATTTGGTGTGTTATTGATTTTTAAATCAACTAGATTTTATGCTTCATGGGGGATAATATTATTACTCTTAGCTGTTTTTCCAGCAAATATTTTCTTGTATACATCAGAAATTGCACAAGAATCATTAGGAATATCTAAAAACCAAGCACTTATTAGACTCCCTTTTCAAATTCCTTTAATCTTACTTGCTTATTGGCATTCTCTAAAAAATTCGAAAAGAATTTTTTCTGTAATTTGCGGAATAATTTTTATTCCAACCATAATATACTTTGGCAGCCTTTAAAAAATTGGTTTAGAAAAATATTTCTTTTCTATTTTACCATTTTCATAAATGAAAAACAAAGGCTGATTATTTTTTAAATTAGTCTCTCTTCCTAAAACATCAATAATTTTAATTAAGCGATCTGGCTCAATTGTGACTTCATCAGTGATATCGGATGAAGAACAATTAATTAGTCCATTGATATCAAATCTTGATACAAAATTCCATATTTCTGAAGTTGCATCAATATCCATATTACCACTACTTCCTGGCCAATCATGACCCCCACCAATTACCTTAAGCTCAGTAACAGCAACACAATTATCTCCATTTTCCCAAGTTCTTTTTTCTACTGTACTACCATCTGATGTATTAGTATTTGGTAATTGAGTGATAGTTGGATTAAAATCGGTATTATCATAGCTACTCCAATAAGTTGTTATTTCATCTGCAGACATATAGTATGGCTGAAATCCAGAGTATGTTGAATGAGGGCTTGAATCATCAGTTCCCGGAATCAAAAGAATAGCAGTAGGATGTACTGGAGAACAAAACCCTAAATTATAATAACTATCTCTAAATGAATCAACCAACATACTTCCAGAAACTGAAGAAACGGCAGCAATTTTACTATTTAATCGACAAGCTAATTCATATGAAAAAATACCACCTTCTGAATAGCCGCAGGCATATACCCTATCATTATCAATCATAAACTCATTAGAAAGAGAATCAATAATTGCTTCAATAAAAAAAATATCATTATGTGATGTTGGTGCCTTATGAAGCCATGAATTACTTCCATCAGTTGGATCAACTGCTGCCTGGGGATAAATAGCGATAAATCCTGCTGTATCAGAAACGGGCCTCATATCATTTTCAAAATTCATAAAACCAGATGAGGTACCTCCACCACCGTGAAAACTAAACATTAGCGGCACATTCTGAGTACCATCATATATTGCAGGAACATAAATTATATACTCGCGATTTTGCCCATCAAAGAAAAGATTTCTGTTTTGTTGAGTTTGAGCAAATACATCAAAACTAAAAATCAAAACAATAATTGAGATTAAAATATTTTTCATATCCATTCTATTAATTCATTAATATCTTTTTTCTTCAATGATCTTTCTGGCAATTGATCAAATTTACCAATATAAAATAATCCAAGACATTTTTGATTAGCCTTTAATTTTAAAAACGAGTCAAGCATAGATATAATTTTTGGACTACTCCAATAGCAACCCAAATTATTAGCGGAACAGGTTAACCACATATTCTGAACACTCATAGCAACAGCAGAAATTTCTTCCCACTCAGGAATAAAACCTTCATCGCTTCTATTTAAACAGATGCAGATAACATGACTAGTAAGATTAAATTTTTTAATTATATTTTCCTTTTCATTTAATGGGATATCATCACCAAATTTTAATCGCAAAACTTCATTTGCCAAATCTATTTTTGATGATTTATGAAAAATCTTATAAATCCAAGGTTGAGTTATTTTATGTGTTGGTGCTGTATTCGCATTAAATAAAATTTCTGAAATAATAGAATCTTCAATTTTTTCTCCGTTAAACTGTACTGGAAAAACAGATCTCCTAT
This sequence comes from Flavobacteriales bacterium, assembly GCA_045561575.1. Classification (GTDB taxonomy): domain Bacteria; phylum Bacteroidota; class Bacteroidia; order Flavobacteriales; family BACL11. The sequence goes on along the minus strand of JBJKXM010000069.1, from coordinate 20,259 downwards.
TTCTTATTATGTTATTTATCTCTGTATTCATTTTTTAATAGCATGTATAAAATTAAAAGACTGCTCTGTATCAAATGGTGTTTTATGTATTACATTTTGTGTTTTTATTATTGTAAAATGTTCTGACAATAAATTTTCAAAATTTTGAAACGAATATCTTCTTACATCAAGTGCACAACACCTTTTTGGACCGTCTTCAGCAAAAGTCCCAAGAACTAAATTTCCTTTTTGAACTAATGATTTTAACAATATATTTATATATTGTTTAATGTCTTTTGCATCTCTTAAAAAATGGAAAACAGCTCTATCATGCCAAACAGCATATTCTTTTTTTGGTTTAAAATCTAAAACATCTGAAACAATCCAATTAATCTTTTTGGACAATTCTCCTTGTCGTTTTTTTGCTCTTTCAATAGCATTTGAAGAAATATCAAGAACTGAAATATCTTCATAATATCTTTTTAGAAGATAATCTGATAAAAAACTATCTCCACCACCCACATCAATAATTGGTAAGTTTTTTTGTAAAGAACAAGATTCAATAAAATTTAATGATGTTTTTGGAATCGGCTGGTACCAACTAACTTCGTTCAGTGCTTTTGAATCATATATATTATCCCAATGATCTTTTTTAGAAATAGTCATTTTTGGTATTGAACTATTTCACCATCCCACTGCATCATACCACCCATCAAATTGAAGGTTTTAAAACCTTTATCATGCATATACATACAAGCTTGTGCACTTCTATTTCCACTTCTACAATATAAAAAGTAAGAATTATTTTTGTCTAATTTTTCAACAGCTGATAAAAAATCAGTAAGAGATAAAAAATTAATTTGTTGTGCATTTGGCTGTGTTCCTTCAGCACATTCTTCAGGTGTTCTTACATCAATGACAACTGCATTTTGAGTCTCTTTAATTATTTTTTTCCAGTCTTCTTTTGTTAAGTTTTTCATGATAAAAATTTAAAGTGTACTTGGGCAAACATATTTAGATTTAGCAATATCAGTTTTTTTAATGAATGAAAAGCCTCCGAGAACATCAACTAAATTATGAATTCCATGAGATTTTAAAATTGAGTTGGCAATTATTGAACGATACCCACCTGCGCAATGAATATAATTAGTTCCGTCAATATTAAAATCAGAGATAAAATCATTAATGTTATTTAGTGGAAAATTTTTCGCTCCTTCTACATGTTCTGATTGATACTCTGTTAATTTTCTAACATCAAAAACATTTGTGTTTTTTTCTGAATATTTATTATTAAAATCTTCGGCACTTATTGTTTCAATAGTCGCGATTTCTTTATTTGCATCTTTCCATGCAGAAAACCCACCTTTTAAATACCCTTTGACATTATCAAAGCCAACCCTAGAAAGTCTTGTAATTGCTTCATCGATCCTACTTTCATCTACTACTAATAGTAATGGCTGATCTATGTTTGACAAAACTGCTCCAACCCATGGAGCAAATCCACCATCTAAACCAATAAAAATAGAATTTGGAACATGTCCTTTGGCAAAATTATCTTGATGTCTTACATCAATAACCTTTATCTCATCATTTTTAGACATTGATTCAAAGTCAGATACTGACAACGGAATTTTACTTTTCTTAATAACATCTGGAAGATCATTGTATCCTTGTTGGTTTAATTTTACATTATGTGGAAAGTATGAAGGGGGATCGGGTAAATTATCAGTTAATTTTTTTACAAAATCTTCTTTTGAATAAGAACCATTTATTGCATAATTGATTTCTTTTTGATTTTTTAGTGTATCTACTGTTTCTTTCATCATATTTTTTCCACAAGCTGAACCTGCACCATGAGCGGGATAAACTAATATATCTTCAGGTAATGGTTTAATTCTATTATTTACAGAGTCATACAATGTAGCGGCCAACTCCTCTTTTGAAACTCCTTTATATCGCTGTGCAACATCAGGAATACCAACATCTCCTAAAAATAAAGTATCACCAGTAAATACTGAATGTTCTTTTCCCTGTTCATCTTTTAATAAAAATGATGTGCTTTCCAAAGTATGGCCTGGCGTATGAATGGTAGTAAGAGAGGCATTTCCAAAATTGAATACCTGATTATCTTTAGCAATAATTGCGTTAAATTCAGGATCTGCATTTGGTCCATAAATAATTTCTGCACCAGTCAGTTTTGCTAAAGTTAAATGTCCACTTATAAAATCAGCATGAAAATGAGTCTCTAAAATATATTTGATTTTAGAATTATTTTCATTAGCCATCTTTATATATTCATCTACATCACGTAATGGATCAATAACTACAGCCTCACCATTGCTTTGAAGATAATATGAGCCTTGCGCTAAACATTTGGTATAAATCTGTTCTACCTTCATCTGTTTTTATTTAAATTCAAAAATACTATTATTAGCATACATAAAAAATAATTGGCTTAAAGGATTTCCTTAAAAAGAATTACAAAAGCCATTACTAATACAAACCACCCAAAACCTTTTTTAAGACTTTTTCCTTCAATAAACTTTGTCAAATAAATACCAAAATAAATTCCTATTACTGACAAAATTGTGAATAATATTAATAACGGCCAATCAAATATTAAATTAACATTTCCTAAATCACCAATGAAGCCAAACAAAGATTTTATTGCAATAATCATAAGTGAAGTTGCTACTGCCTTTTTCATTGGCAATTTTGCAAAAAGAACTAATGCAGGTATAATTAAAAAACCTCCACCAGCACCTACAATTCCAGTTAATATTCCTACTACCAAACCTTCTATACTTAAAATAAGTTTACTATAATTTAAAGTTGAAGATTTAATTTCATTATTGTTTTCACGAATCATAAAATAGGAAGCAAGCAACATTATTAAAGAAAAGAAAATCATTATAGCAGTTCCTTTTTGCAAGACAGCTGATAAAATTATTATTTCATTAGGTATCATTTCAATAAAATATGCTCTTGCGATATATACTCCAATGAATGCAGGTATAGCAAATATGATACCAGTTTTAAAATCTACAAGTTGATTTTGGAAATTTCTAACTGCTCCTACAAAAGCAGTTATTCCAACAATAAATAAAGAATAGGCAGTTGCAAGAATGGGATTCACATCAAGAAAATATACCATTATAGGAACAGTTAAGATAGAGCCTCCACCTCCAATCAAGCCAAGAACTAAACCCATCAAAAGAGCACCTACAAATCCAAGTAAAAGCATTTTGTTTTAGTTTACAACAAAATTAACAAATTGATAGAACTAAAAACTTAATATAAATTTCACTTAAATCATTTTAACATTTTAGATTTATTATGTTCTTTTGGAGAAAATAAAAAAATGAAAAAAATGAAAAAAATTACACTACTATTTTTATTAATTAGCTCTTTTGCTTTTGGTCAAAGTAAAGAGAATGCTTATCAAGAATTATTAAAAGAAAGTCCTTTTAATAGTATGTACCCTGAATTTATGGCAGAAGATGCTGCAGAGTATTTTAAAGAATTCAATAAATTATTTTCAGAAGAATCTCCAATTTCACCAAAAGAAGCAAGATTAGTTGCGGTTTCAGTATCTGCAGCTATTCGTTGTGAATACTGTGTATCTGCACAAGTACATTTAGCTAAAAAAGCTGGAGCAACTGATGATGAAATAAAAGCAGCTATTCAAATTGCTGCCGAAATTCAACGTTTTTCAACTCTTCTATACGGAAATGATTTTGGATTAGAGAAACTAAATAAAATTATAGGTAAAGAATAAAAATTCTCTTAATTTTAAAAAATGCTAATTGAATTTTTTTTAGGATTACTAATTTGTATTCCTTTAATTCCTTTTAATGATTTAATTCTAAAATGGGCTGAGAAAGACCCTTTAAAATCTGTTGGAATTGTCTCAATTATGATGGCAGTTAATGCCATTATAATTTTATCATACGGATATTTAATGAAGCCTAAGGAACCCAAAGTTTTTATTATTGGATTACTCGCTGCAATTTTAATTGTTATGTTTAGAAAGATTAAAAAACTTATTAAATAATTTATTCCTTTTAACATGACCCAACAATTTGACAAACGAAATAAAAACATCAAGGTTTGGATAGATGGCACACTATTTCATAGAAATGAAGCTAAAATTTCTGTATTTGATAGCTTATCTCAAGGTGGAGATGCAGTGTGGGAAGGTTTAAGAATATACAATGGGAAGGTTTTTTGTATGGATGAGCACCTAAATAGATTATTAGAATCAGCAAAAAGCATGGCATTTGAAAAAATACCAGATATATCATATATCAAAAATGCAATCTTCACTACATTGAAAGCCAATGAAATGTATGATGATACCCATGTAAGACTAACACTAACTAGAGGAGAGAAAATAACCTCCGGGATGAATCCTAAACTAAATCAAAAAGGTTGTACTCTAATTGTCCTTGCTGAATGGAAACCTTCAATATACAGTGGAAAAAAGTTAAAATTAGTTACTGCCAATATCCGCAGAAATTCGCCACTTTGTTTAGACTCAAAAATTCATCATAATAATCTAATAAATAATATTCTTGCCAAAATTGAAGCTAATAATGCAAATGTAGATGATGCAATAATGCTTGATCTTTATGGCTTTGTTGCGGAAACTAATGCAACAAATATCTTTATGATAAAAAACAATATGGTTTACATGCCATATGCTGACGCATGCTTACCTGGTATTACACGTGGTTTAATAATTCAAATTTGTAAAGAAAACAACATTGCTATTTTTGAAAAGAATTTATCAGTAACAGAACTATATAATGCAGATCAAGTTTTTACCACTGGAACAATGGGTGAGTTAGCCCAAGTCATTGAAATTGATAAAAGAATAATCAAAAATGAAGGAAATCTTTTAAATAAACTTAAAAATTTATTTAGAGAAAAAACAATTAAATCTGGAACAAAAATTTTATAAATATTAAGTAAGTTTTAAGCATACACTTATACGTGTTTTTTGGTATTTTATAATAGATATTTTCAAATTATTTTTATCAAAAATACAACTCGTGGATACTTTTGTAGCGTTTTTTATTAGTTTTTTTCATATCATTTTTGGAAATATCTTGGCGTTTATAACCTTTTATTTACTAGTTCTAGTAAATATTAAATTGTTTGGAATATGGAAGGTTAAAACGCAAGATCAAAGTAAAAAAGGATTTAAAACTGATTTATCTACCCGAAAGCTAAATATTATTATATGTCCTAGATGTGGTAACAGATCCACCAGAATTAATAGAGAGAATCTTGATAAAGTAAGAACTGTTCTATCGCTCAACACCATGAAATGGAAAAGATATACTTGCTATAGTTGTTACTGGGAAGGAAGTAGATGGGACTAAAGCATTATTTGCTTATATCTTTCTAAGGCTCTTTTTCTAGCAAATTTGTGATCAACAATATATTCTAAATAATTTTTTTCATCAAAATTATCTATCCAACAGTTTATATATTTAAATTCTTTATCAAACTTTTTCTGTTGTGTAAATGGATTAAAAATTCGAAAGTATGGGGCTGCATCACAACCAGTTCCTGCAGCCCATTGCCAATTGCCATTGTTAGAAGATAATTCATAGTCTAAAAGCTTTTGAGCAAAGTATTTTTCACCCCATCTCCAATCTATAAGCAAGTGTTTACATAAAAAACCTGCAACTATCATTCTAACTCTATTATGCATATAACCCGTTTGATTCAATTGGCGCATACCAGCATCAACTATTGGGTAACCGGTTTTTCCTTCACACCATTTTTCAAACTCTTTTTTATTGTTTCTCCATTTTATTGAATCATATTTTTTTTTGAAGCTCTGTGTAACGACATGAGGGAAATTAAACAAGATCTGCATAAAAAATTCTCTCCAAATTAATTCTGAAAGGAAAGCTTCGTTTTTATTTAATAAGCTAATGATTTTTCGAATACTAACGGTTCCAAATCTCAAATGAACACTTAAATAACTAGTCTTATCATCTGCAGGAACATCTCTATTTTCTTTATATTTATCTAATATTGTTAAAGTATAATCTCTTACATTAATGCTAGAATTTTCAAATCCTATCTGATTTAATGTTGGAAAATCAAATGCATTATTACAAAAATTTGAAAAATTAATTTCATTAAAAATTTCAACAGGTTTTTCTCTAAATCTATTTAGCCATTTATTTTTATAAGGTGTATAAACTGTGTAAGGAGTACCATCTTCCTTTAAAATTTCATTTGGCTCAAATATTACCTGATCTTTATATTGAATATGAGATATTTCATTGTCCTTAAGTAGTTGAGTAATTTCAACATCTCTTTTTAAGGCATACGGCTCATAATCTTGATTTGAAAATACACTTCTGATATCATATCTTGAGATAAGATTTTGAAAAACTTCTGTAGGATTTCCTTTCAAAACCAATAAAGATGAATTATAATGCTTTAATTGCTTATTAATCTTCTCAAGTTGATTATAAATAAATGTTATTCTTGAATCATTTTTTGATAGAGTATTGATAATTTTTTCATCAAAAATAAAAATAGGAATTACATTTGCTTTTTCAAGTAAAGAATAGGCAAGAGCTGTATTATCTTCCAATCTCAAATCTCTTCTAAACCAAAAAATATTTTTTTTCATCATAGGTATTTTCTAATTAAATTAGGTAAATACATTAAATCAAAAATAACTGCAATTAGTGCAGAAATAATAGTAATAATACTCAATTGACTTACTGACTTGAATTCAGATAACATTAAAGGCAATAAGCTAACAATTACAATTATAGTTGTTTTAACAACAGCTCTAGCAGTAATATTTAAAGATCGTTGTATTGCTTCTTCTTTATTATATCCTCTTTTGACATTAAATCTATATGAGCTTAAAATATGAATTGAATCATCTACAATTAAGCCAAAAACAATTGCAAAAATAAAAGCATTAGACAAACTGAAGTAAAAGCCAAACAAGCATAAAACACCAATGGAAACTAAAATCGGGAAAACATTTGGCGTTAATGCAACAAAGAAATATCTGAGATTAAAATTATTTATCACAACAAATAACAGTCCAATTGTTAAAATAGCAACTATCAACCCATATAAAATCTCTAGTGTTAATTCATTACTTACTTGATCAAAAAGATAACCAGCTCCTCCAATTTTTAAAGGAATCTCTAAAAATTGTGCTTTGTTTTTTATTTCCTCAAAAATCTTGAAACTTAATTTTGAACCAATATCATTCATTCTGCTTTGAATTTTATATTGTTCTTTGGTAATTTTTTTAAATAGGCTTTTAGTTACAAGTTCTGGATTTTCCACCAATCTACTTAATGAAAAATCTAAAGAGAGATTTTTATCTGCAAGGAATTTTTCAAAATCTAATATTTGAGATAATTGGATATCATCATTAATTGGCACCTTAAAGGTAATGGGCTTAATACCTCCAAAGTTTTCATTAAAAAAACTCATTTCTTTAAAGAGAGAAGAGTTCTTATTTACTTCATCAGTTAAATAGTTGTCAACTTTTAAACTTTTAACACCAAAAATCATAAGCAAAAACATAACTATTAATATTGAGTAATAAGAAAATTTTGAGCTTTTAGTAGTTATGAAATTAATAAGATAGTTTATATTATCGTTTAACCATTTGTTGTCTTTTAATTTGTGAAAATTTAAATCAACACAAATTGCATAACTGATTAGTATAACAAATAATGATATAATAATACCAACTGTTGTTATAATACCAAATCTTGTAATTGGTAGCACATCAGAAAAACAAAAACTTAAAAATCCTATTGCTGTAGTTAGTGATGTTAGACCAACAGGAATTCCAATGTTCTTGACTTTTGTTTTGAAGAAATCTAATTTATTTTTTACCTTAATTCCACTATCATTTATTAAATGCATAAGATCAGAAACGCAAACAATAAATATTATTGCTGGCATAATAATCATAACTAATTCTATCCCTCCATAAATAAATTGTGATATTGAGATGCTTATTACAATACTAAATATGACACTTATTAGCGTAAGTAAAACAAATTTTAAATTCATTGTAAAAAACCATAAAATAACGCAACAAAAAAGAGCGCTTAAAAATGTCAAGTAAAATAATTCTTTTACAACATTCTCTTGCATATATAATTCGCTTGGTATTTGCCCAGACACATAAACTTGAAGTGGTTCAGAATCAAAAAAAGCTCCTCTTAACCTACCTATTAATTGTTCCTGCTGATTAAATTCTAAATTATCTTTCATTTCAATAATGAAGAACATCTTTTTTTGATCTTCAGAAAGAAATAGGGTAGATTTTTTCTTTATTTTTTTTATTGACTCTTCAAATTTTCCTTTTGACTTCAAATTAAGCACGTTAAAAGAATGAAAGAAAAGACCAGAAAAAATCATACGCTTTTCACTAAAAATACTTCTCTCTAATTTGATTAAAGAATCATTCTTTAGTAAGCTGTAAGAGGATTCTATTTCTTTCATTTTTTCAAATGAAATTTTTCGATCAAATTCTAAACCAAGAAGCAGCAGATTTTTATCGTTAAAAGACTCCTTTAATTCAATTTGAATATCATCTGCATATTTCAGAATTCTTTCAGTATCAAAAAAAATCTTAGGATTTAAAAGTGAAAAGCATGAATTTAGAAAAACAAAAAATATAGAGATATAAAAAATATATTTATACTTCCATATGAAATTTAGCATGATATTAAATCTTAATTGTAGACATACCACCATCAACACCAATAACTTGGCCTGTAACCCATTTTGACTTTGTTGATAATAAAAATTCTATTGCATAGGAAATATCTTCTACTTGACCTGTTGTTTTAAGAGGGTGTCGCTCAGACATCATTTCTTTTTGTTTATCATTTCTAAAAAATCTTTTTGCTAGTTTAGTTTCTACTAAAGACGGAGCTACACAATTAACTCTAACCTTGGGAGCCCACTCTGCCGCTAAACTCTTAGCTAAACCCTCTAATGATGCCTTACACATTGAAATTGAAGAATGAAACGGCATTCCAATATTAGCAGCTACTGTGCTAATAAATACCAGTGATGCACTATCTGATAATTTTGACTGATAAAACTTTAAAATTTTAATCAAACCAAGAACGTTAATATTATAGTCATTCTCAAATGTATCTAAAGATAACTGTTTAAAAGGCTTTAGAAAAATTGTACCCGGAAAATAAACTATACCGTCAATATTTTCTTCATCAATATAAGTATTTGGATCCTGAATATTAAAATTTTCTACATCAGAAAATTCTGAATTTGAACTTAATCTAATAAAGTTATATTCACTTTTGTATTTTACAAATAATTCGTTTGCAATATCACTACTAGCTCCAACTAATAAAATTTTCATATGTTTTTTTTCAACAAATATAACTATTTTATAAAAAAGTTATATATTTTTGTATTAAATTTATTTTTTATTAAAATATCATAAATTTGTAAAAAAAGTGATACAATGAAAAAATATCCAGATAATATAGTTTTTAATTACGATGAAAACGAATTTGACGCTTACAAAAAAGAATACCCTACAACTACAACATCTCAAAATTTTTCTATTGAACTAATTGACAAATCACTTCCTCATGAATGCATTAATCATTTTGAAACTCAATTAAAAGAACTTCAAGAGAAATATAAAAAAATTAAGGAGGAGTATGAATGGACAGAACTTATTTACAAAGCAGATTACAGATTTAGACCTGATGTAGGATCTATTTACCACCTTTACAAAAAAGATGATTCAACAAATTTCCTAAGTATTATTGATCCTGATAGCTGGAATAAGGATTATTTAGGGAGCTTTAGATTGTTATCTTTTGGAAAATGGAAGAAGATCTAGACACTCCAGTTATCTACAATATTTTCTTCAGCATTTGCTACCATTTTTGTAGTTTCAAACAATGGTATGAAGTGATTATCATCTCTGTTTAAGAAAATATAAGGAGCCATTATAAACAATAACCAAATATCCTTACTTACTTTATTATCAATGATTTCTTTAGTAATATCATTAATTTTTGTTTCTAGTAATCCACTAACAAATTTTTCATGTTCAGGAACGTTGCTCTTAACAGCCCATATATAACCAATCCTTTCTAATGAAGGAAACATAATATTTAAATAAAATTCGTAAAGACCAAACTTTGTGAACCCTAAGTAAATTGTGCTATCAAAAAGATCTCGGTCGTAATGCAATGCAGCTCTTAATATTCGAGCAATAAAAATTTGATGATTAACATTTTTCTTGTCACTGAATTTATCATCAACTAATTTTTGGATATCTTCATGAGATTTCTTAGAAATATTTGAGATTTTTATCTTTTCACTAAGCAGCGCCTTAGTGTTAATAGCACATATTAAATCTTCTTTTGTATATAAACGAATATTAGTTTTCGTTCGTTCTGCTACTAAAAAATTATATCTTTCTTCCCATGAACGGAGTGTGATTTTATTGGTATCACTTATTTTTGAGAGCTGAGATATATTATAATTCATGCTTTTTTTTGTCAAATATCTAAAAAAAATATAACATTTTGACAGAAAGTTTAAATTTATTTGAATAATTTAATATTTTTGTATAAGAATAGAATAAAAATACTATACAAAATGTCAGTCAGAATATCAAAATACAAAAGTAATATTTATGCTTTAAAAGTTAAACAAAATATTAACAGACCCATTAAAGACATCTGGAGTTTTTTTGCCACACCAAAAAATCTAAATGAATTAACTCCAAAAGAAATGAAATTTGAAATTCTTTCAGGAAAATCTGATCGCTTTTTTGAGGGAAAAATTATTAGCTATACAGTTAATCCTTTTAGATTCTTTAATATTAAATGGGTAACTGAAATTACTCATATTACAAAAAACAAACTTTTCATTGATGAACAGAGATTTGGCCCATATGACATGTGGCACCATGAACATCATTTTTTCAAAAACAAAGATGGATCTACAACTGTTTATGACAAAGTCATTTACAAAATACCTTTTGGCCTTATTGGAAAAATTGCACACAAACTATTTATTAAAAAAAGATTAACTGACATTTTTAATTACAGAAAAAAAAGAATTAACCAACTTTTTGCAGACTACTTATAATGAACACGAAAAACGCAATGATTATAACACTACTGCTTATCTTAAGCAACTACCTTTTTGGACAAGAAAATACTAAATTACATTATAAAAAAATAAAAACATTAGAGACTGTTGAGGTTAGAGAGTACAAAGAGTCAATGAATATAAGCTATCATGATTCATATTCAGAAAACTATTTTCAATATCTTGCAAATTATATCTTTGGAGGCAATAATGAAAAAGAAAAGATTAGCATGACATCTCCGGTAACAATGAGACAATATGGAAATCAAGAAATGATTTTTAGACTTCCAACAAAATTTTTAAAAGAAAAAGCACCAAAGCCAGACAATAACAAAATCAAAATTTTTAAAATTGAGCCAAAAATTAAAGCTGCAATTCAATATTCTGGATACACCAATTCAAATATTGAAAGAAAAAAAACCCAAGAATTGCTAAATATTTTAAAAGAAAATAATATTGAACACAAAAATGATATTGAAGTTGATGTTTTTAATTCACCATTCCAATTTATAAATAGAAGAAATGAAATTACTGTTACTGTTATTTCTGACATTTAGCATGAATAACTCACAAGCAAATAAAGAAGAAACAAAAACTATAGTTGTTGGTGGTGGTTGTTTTTGGTGTGTAGAAGCTGTATTTGATGGCGTTAAAGGAGTAAAAAGTGTTGTTAGCGGCTATTCAGGTGGAGTTATTAAAAACCCTTCTTACAAAGAAGTTAGTAGAGCGTTAACTAATCACGCCGAAGTATGTGAAATAACATACAATAGTTTAGAAATTGAACTCCAAAGCATTTTAGAAATTTTTTATTTGTCACATGATCCAACTACTTTAAACAGACAAGGTAATGATGTGGGAAAACATTATAGATCAATAATTTTATATAATGATAATGAGGAAAAGAAAATTATTACTAACTATACTGAAAAAATAAATAATGATTTGTTCGACAACAAAATAGTCACAGAAATAAAAAAACTAGAAACCTTTTACAAAGCAGAGGAATACCATCAAGATTATTTTCAGAACAATTCTAACCAACCTTACTGTAAATTTGTAATTTCCCCCAAAGTTACTAAAGCAAGAAAAGAACTTTCAAAATACTATTAATATGCCTGAAGGGCCAGAAGTTAAAATTGTAGTAGATTACCTTAACAAAAAACTTGAACACAAAGAAATAACTTCTTTTTCTTACTGTTCAGATCCTTACAAAATAAAGTATAAGTCAATTATTAATTCTTTAAACAAATTGACCCCATTTAAATTTACTAACTTTTTTTGTGTTGGTAAAAGCAGTTTTCTAAGTCTAAAAAACAATTTATATTTTTCTTTTCATCTTGGAATGACAGGAAAGTGGTCAACAAAAAAAGAAAAACACACACACTTTAAAATAGAAACATCAGATAACACTATTCTATATTTTACTGACCCAAGAAGATTTGGTAATATTAAAATTATTTCAAAAGATTTTTTAGATAAAAATTATTTTAAAAATGGAGATTTATTAAATTATAAAACACCAATAAATAAATACACAAGTTTCTTAATCAAAAATTTAAAATCTGAACAAGAAGTCTGTAAAATTCTTTTAAATCAAAAATACTTTTGTGGAGTTGGCAATTACCTTAAATCTGAAATATTATATAAATCAAAAATTCATCCTCACAAAAAATGGAATAAACTAAGTGAAAAAGAAATTTACAAACTATGCAAAAATACCAGACAAACAATGATTGAATCATATAAAAGTGGAGGCGCAGAATTAAGAGATTTTAAAAACCCAAAAAAAGATTCAAAATTAGAATTACTAGCTTACGGTCAAGAAAAGGATAAAAAAGGAAGAGAAATTATAAATGAAATAACTAAAGATCAAAGAAGAAGCTTTTGGTGTCCGTCAATTCAAAAAAACTAAAAACTCAATAATACAAGAATAGACAAAAATAGTATTGCAAGAGCAGGAATAGATTTTTTCAGCGGGTCATTAACTCTAAAATGCATAATTACTGATCCAGCCATAATAAACGATAGAAAAACTAATCCCATATATACAGTCTGATCAAATTTAGACCCAAAAAATAGACTGAATATCAAAAAAAGAGAGAAAAGAACTTTGTAAAGACCAATAGAATACATAAATAATTTAGGAAGTCCGTAAACCTTAAACTCTTCAATCATACTTTTTGAATCTGCTCCTCTAAATGGAGATTCTTTATCAAATCTTACAACCCAAACATTTAACAAGCTTAAAGCAATAATTAATTTTAAAATAACAATCATTATTCAATTACTTTTTTCAAAAATATAATTTTATTCTAAATATATTTTCTTATCACTCTTTCCTTTTGAATCAATCTCAATTATAAAACCCTTAAAATTTTCATTTATCTGATTGCCTAAAATATTAAATGACTTAATAATTTTCTTGTTTTCTTGATATTCATTAATTTGAGTGGAGTTTACATTTAATTGTAGAGAATACACTTCAGACAAACAGCCTGAATTAGTTTGTATAGTTAAAATCACATCATAAACTCCATTTTGCAAATAAGTATGGGTTGGATTAAAATCGGTTGATTGATTTCCATCGCCAAAATCCCAAATACAATTTTCAAAGTTTGAAGATTTATTTATAAAATCAAAAACATTGCCATTTTGATTAAAATCAAAATGTGCTTGAAAAATGTTCCAAACAAACATACTATCTAAGACTGTAGAGGATGCGACTTGCTGCAAAAAAAGCGCATCAGATTGATTAATAGCATTAGGCTTAAATGAGCAACCAACTGAACTTTTTTTAAATATTGTTGAATAAAAAGTACAAGCAGCTAAATAAGAACCATAAATACTGGGATGACTATTATCAGAAGTATATAAATCAATCGTACTATCTGACGAAATAGAATTTTTAAATGCGATACCAACTGGAGAAACAGATGCATTATTGTCAAGACCCATAGTTAAATAACTATCTCGCAAACGCTCTTGCATTCCTAAAAAAGTACAAACTGGAGGGTAAGATTGACAATTTGTTTGATCTCCATACTTTCTTCCCCAAGTCATATAAAAAACTGGCTCAGAGCAAATATAATTACTATTAATTAAATTTACTAATTGAGTTGCATATGGATAAACACTTGCAGCCACATAAGACGGACTCAGAGAAGGTCTTTGACTCTGATCCTGCAACACTACAAAATCCCAATTTTGCTGATTTATCTTATTTATTGTAGTTTGATTTTGAGAATGAGCATATAATGAAGTGCCTCCTGGTGTGTTCTGGTCATAATTAACAGTATCACCAAGATCATTTGCGATATTTGAAATCATTTCAGGAAGATTATTATAGTAGGTGTAACTATTTCCTATAAAAAGCACATCATATGATTGAGCAAATGTGAAATTTGCAATAAAAAGTATAATATAAAAAAATAAATTTCTCATAATTTCAATTGCATAACTATTGATATTAATGATAAAGTATTTTCATTTTGATCATTAATTCTTGAATATGTTGAGCTTATTTTTAGATTATTTTCAAGAAAATATCTTGACAAACCAAACCTCAACTCTTCATTAGATTTTATAATAGAATTTAAATTCTCATCAAACTCAGGGCTGATACTAGAATAACCTATATCAAAACCTAAATTATTTTTTAAAATATATCCTAGACTAAAATTTAACCCCGAACCAATCGCAAGATATTCTGAAATTTGAGTTGGTTGTAATAGTGAAATAGCAATTGGATCAATGTAAACCTGTTCTAAAGAAGATGCATTAGCTGTTACAAATTCTCCAAGAAGAGAGAACCCCCTATATTTTAATAAAAGATCAATATATAACTGACGGTAGTCCGGTAGTTGGATATCACCATTTACATTATATAAGAAAAAATCTCCATGACCTTCACCTACACTATTTGATGCTCCATCATTATAGCTAGCTGCAATTCCAAAAACAAACTTGAGTTGACTTTCTCTTTTTATATCAAAAACCTGTAAATTATTACCCTCTGAAAAATATCCTAGAGGATAAAAGTCAACTCTTCCAAAATACTTAAAACCACCGAAATCAACATCACGAGAATTTGTTCCAAAGGAACTTCTTCCGTCACCAGAAGAAACTCCAAAAGTTGGATTAATATTAAAACGTTTTAATGATAAATTCAAATCAATAAACAAACCAAACTCTCTTCCTGTATTACTAAAATTAGTACTTAATAAACTTCTTTCATGAAATTGCAGATTATCACTTTTGTATTTCATTGCTCGATTATTTCCACTGATTAACTTTTGACCAAATGATAAACTTAAATTATTATTAAAATGATAAGCTACCCACGCATCTAATAAAGGTGATGACAAGCTAAAATCTGCTAGCATTAAAAAAGAAACTCTTTCTGGTTTTGCAAATCCAGAGAAACTAAAAAAAGTATGCCTTGCATTAAATAAATAGTCAGTGTTTTGCAAACTATCTATAGAAATAGAAAAAGCAGGCTGAATCATTCCACTTAATTTAAAATGATAATCATCTCCAGAATTTATAACCAAACCATTTCCAAGTAAAAATTCAGAAGAATTATTACTGTTAAAATTTTGGGAATTCACATTAGATATTAAAACTAATGACATGATTAAAAATCCTATTTTTTTCATAATTTTTATTTTTAATTTAACCTATATATTGGCAAAGTATCTCCTTTGAATGTAGGTATAACACTATAACTCACAAAACTATTTGGCGCTTCTGGCTCCAGAACCTCAATAGCTAAATTTGATTTTCTTTGATTCATATTTAGTATTAACCAATCTTCATCTACTTTAACATCTACCTTTTCTAATTTTGCCTTGACCTTCTGCATAAAAACACCTTCATATTTCATTTTTTCTTTAAAGTATTCTGTAACATAGAATTGCTCAAGTGTATAAACCTTTTTATCATTAATAGTATCAAATTCTAAACCTAATAGCATTAATTTTTCAATAATATCAACTTGATTTTTTTTAATAAGATATGCTTTAGGTCTTTCTCTTTTTGCCATTGGTTTTGCATCTAACTTATCATGAATGATTGCTTCAAATGTGATTTCATCTGAGATATCTAAATCCAATACTTGGATATTTTTTTTATAAATATTAAGCTGACTTTTCAATACAGCAAATGATCTATCTTTTTTAGCCTGTTCAATAACTGTCATAACCTCTTCAACATTATCATAGGAAGTTTGCAAATATGAAAGTGCAACTAGAAAAGTTGAATTGACTCTTCTTTTAAATGATTTTTTTCCAAGCCCAACTCCTCTTACTTCAATTAATGAAGAAATAGAGTTTGTCAAAGCAAATGCAGTACAGCTTGATCTTGCGCTATTTGATCCTTGATTGAAATGTATGCTTCCTTGATGTTTATGTGAAGTAAGATAATCATGATGTCTCAAATTATTTTTAGTTAGTTCTTTACGTGCATTTTCAACAAATCTATTATTGGTATATTCTCTTAGATTTTTGGGGACGTTCAGATTTCCACTATACAAAAACATGACATCATATATATTTGCGATACCGAAAGTTCCGAGCTTGGCATAATCTTTTCTAAAAGGTGTGTACTCATGAAAATCAACACTTACATCGGCACAAAAATTACTAAATGCTTGCTTTAAACAAATACTTTCTTTAGCTATAAGTTTTGTATGATCTCTATTTAAGTCCAAACCATTAGCAGCATATCTATCATTTTTTTCATAACCATCAATGTTAGCCATAGGGATAATAGCTAGAGTTATCCTATCAAGCAAATAATCATATTTTTTATTATTTAAAAGTTCATCAATTAAATATAGAATACCCTCTGTACTTGCTGGCTCATTTCCATGAAGACCAGCTTGAAAAAAAACTTTTACTTTATTATTATTATTATTATCTCGATTAAAAATTAAGATGGGTATTTTTTTTCCTTTTTGACTCTCTCCAACAAATTCAAGTTTAACCTCATCACTGTTATTGTTTATTTTTTCATTAAGAAAAGTCATCATTTCATCATATTTTGTGAAGCCTTTCTTTTTTGTAAAAGCAGGTGTGCTGATTTCAACATCTGGGTCTGGAAAAAAATTATTTGTGATTTTCTTGGATTGTGGGCTTAATTGAGAAAAGGCCAGAAATGGAATTAGAGAAATAGCTATAAATAATTTCTTTTTCATTATTTAAAAACTTATTGATGTAATTAGACGAAAAAGAAACTCACTTCCTCTATGAGGAACATTCAAATACGGGTCTGAAAAATCACCTGTTTGAGTAGCATAGGTCGAATTTTCATTTACATCAACATAAGTAATTGAAGCTTGAACTTTAAATCCATAATTACGAGCAAAATATTTACTAAACCCAAAAGTATAATAGTTAGGTCTATTATAAAATGTTCCGTTATTTAGAAATGAAAATTCCTTGCTTTCTAAATGAGTATATCTTATATCAAATGAATATAAACTTTTAAGAAGATAACCCATTTGAACATTATATGCGCTTCCCAACATCATTCTTCCATTAATATAATTTTTCATACTTTCCTCTCCATTTACTAAAAAAGAAGATGAAACAGTACCGTTATTTCTTACTCTTTGGGTTATATCATCAGGAACTATAGATGATGTTTTTTGATATTCAGCCAAAAGAGAAAAACCATTGATTTTTAACATCATATCAGCTCCCATTTTGATAAAATCAGGTAATGATTCATTACCATTTTCATTTAAATATAATATTTGACCACCATCTCTCCCCCTCCTACTACTAATTCCCTGATTATAACTGTAATTTAAACCAACAACTAATTTCAACGAGCGTTCTCTCATAATATCAGCTTGACGAAATTGCCCCATATTGGTAAATAGTCCAAAAGGAAGATAATCAATACGGCCTCCATACTTAAAACCACCGTGGTCCAGCTGAAGATTATTCATACCATCTCCAGATGTTACTTCTAAATAATTTCTTAAAAAACTTCCATTTTTAAAGCGAAAATCTCTTTGCAGAAACAATCCAAAATCTCTAATAGAAGCAAATGATGATGTTAACCTACTTCTTTCAACAATTTGCAAGCTAGCTGAACTCATTGTTAATTCTCTATTATCTGATCGCAAAGCTCTTTGTCCAATAGTAAGTTTTGTCCTTTTATTAAAAGAATAAGTTATAAAAGCGTCCAACAATGGATTTGATGTTTCTTCACCTGTTTCAGAAACCCCGCTTAAATCAAATTGAATACGATAATTCAAATTAAAAGAAGGATTTTTTCCAGATAATCGAAGTCTTAAACGACGTAAACGAAATCTATTATCAACATAAACTTCGTCTAAAGTATCATTAAAAACTACCCTTGACTCTAAAAAGGGTTGAATATACCCTCCTAATTTAAAAGCATGATCATCTTCATTAACAAAATCTATGCCCTCTCCAAAATTATATGTGTTTAAAATAGCGTCTTGTGCACTTAAATTAAAAAATGAAAAAAATGAAAAAAAGAAATGAAAAAATTTATTCATAATTCTATTTTTCAAAACTTCCTTTTTGAATTAACTTTTCATTTTTCATCATAAATTTTCCATTAGCAATTACTGTTTGTAAATTATAATTGGTGTCAAAAAAACATATATCAGCATCATAATTTTTTCTAAGATGACCTTTTGTTTTTAGGCCAAGATTTTTTGCCGGATTTGATGTTATAATTTTAATAGATTCTTCAAAAGAGACACCTCCTTTTAAATGTAAATTAATTACTTCTTCTAAATTTTGATCAAATGGGGCGCTTTTAAATCCTATTAAATTATTATTCTCATCAAGTTTATCTAGACCTGCATTCCCATCACTACTAAAAGTAAGATTATCAATTGACGCACCACTATCTAATGCATGCAAAACTGATTTATATGGATCAGTATATTTAGAAGCTCCTGTTGTGATATCAATCATACCTCCCATTTTAGCAAAAATAATGGCCTGCTCAAATAATTCTAAGGTACGTCCAACATGCGTTGGTGAGATATGTTGAATCGGAAACTCATAATTTTCAACAAGCTCAAACAACATATCCATTTTTGAAGACAGAGCTCCCAAGTGTAGATGTAGTATTCCTTTTTTTCCAGAAAGCATCCCGCCCACTCTAACATTTCTTAATAATCTTAAAAGCTCTAATGTTGATGGATATGAAGATCTTATATCAGATATTGCAATCTTACAACCAATTACTTTATCGATATAGATCATATCCTCTTGTAATGAATTCATTAAATAAACTTTATCAAGACCATAATATCCAGTATACATATAAGCTGATATTCCTTCTTGGTTTAAAGCTTGTATTTTACTATAAAGTGTTTTAATACTTCTTGTTGACCCATCAGTACCCAACAAACCTACAACACTAGTAGTACCACATTTTATCAATTCACCTAGATGAAGTTGTGGTGTCATAGACGCAAATCCATGCTTACCTCCAGCTCCAATAACATGAATATGTTGATCAATAAAACCAGGGGTTGTAATTGCACCCTCTGCATCCCAGATTTCATCGAAGAGTCTGTGATTCTCAATTTTATCTTCAATAGCTACAATTTTTCCTGAGGATATCAAAATATCTTTCATTCCCAATGATTCAGGGGAAAACAAATTTGTATTTTTTATTAAAAGCATGACATTAAATAAAATGATAAATTAACATAATAAACAAAGCTGCAAGCATTGGCACTATATTTCTTTTAACTATTTGCATAGTTGAGACCTGAGCAATTTCAGCAGTAGCTATTAAAACACCAGAAACAGGAGAAACAGTCCTTCCCATCGATGCTGCAAAATTCATAGGCAATATAAAATCTATAGCCTGAAGATTAAAGCGCTGTGTTATTTCTGGCGCTATAGGACCAAATGAAAAAAATGCAGCATTACCACTTCCCATGATCATAGCAGATAGAAAAATCAATACAACCATTACCACTCCTATTCCAACAGCCAAAAGCCCTAAGTTTTCAGAAATAAAAATCAAAGCATTTATAAAATTCAATGACAAAAGTCCAGAAGCAAAAACATCAGCAACTATAATTAATGTAACAACTGTTTTAAAAATATTACCCAT
>JBJKXM010000068.1:0-22531 GCA_045561575.1 Flavobacteriales bacterium | reverse complement strand
CCAACTATGACGGTAACTGCAGGAATTGATGTGGCAGAAGTCGCTATGATTAAAGAGTTTTGTCCAAGTATTGATATCCTGGGTATTAATACCTATGGAGGGATTAGTCATCTTTCAGATCAGGTCAGAAAATATGGCTGGGAAAAACCTTATATGGTAACAGAATGGGGGCCTTATGGGCATTGGGAGTCTCCAATGGTTAGTTGGGGTGAGGCTGTTGAGGCAAACAGCTCACAAAAGGCTAAGATGAGGAAAGATAGTTATGTTCATATTGTAGAAGATAAGGAGTTATGCCTTGGTAGTTATTGTTTTTTATGGGGATATAAACAAGAGGTAACACCTACTTGGTATGGAATCTTTACAAAAGATGGTAAGGGGACTGAAAGTATAGATGTTTTGAACTCATATTGGGCAAACAACCCTAATAAAAATAAGGCGCCACTTTTAAACTCTTTTCTTTTAAATGGAAAAACAAAATATGAAAGCATTAAGGTTGGTAAAAGAAAAGACTGTTTATTTACTTTAGATATTTCTGATTTTGAAAATGACTCTTTGACGTTTGTTTTTGAATTAATGCAAGAAAGTACTGATAAAAAAGCTGGTGGGGATTTTGAAGCAAGTATGGATGCTTTAGATTATAAGATTGTTAATCAGTCTAAAGATTTTATAAAAATAAAAGCGCCTTCAAGATCTGGAGCATATCGATTTTACGTTTATGTTTCGGATAAAAATAAAAATGTAGCTACGGCAAATATTCCGTTTTATGTTAAATAAAAAATAAAATTATGTCATTAATTAATTTATCTGTTGATTGTGTAATACTTGGTTTTGATGATGATCAAAAGCTAAAAATATTACTTATTAAAAAAGTTATTAATAAAAAGGGTGATTTTCAATATGCTATTCCTGGTGATCTTTTAGACAATAATGAAGATCTTTTATCCGGGGCAAAAAGAATTTTAAAAAACCTAACATCATTAGACAAGCTCTATCTTAAACAATTTAAGGCATTTGGAGATCCAAATAGAACTAAAGATAAAAAAGACCAATCTTGGCTAAACCTTTATAGAAAAAATCCGAAAGAGCGTGTTGTAACAGTTGGTTATTTGTCTCTAGTAAAAATGGAAGATTACATCCCTCAAGCTTCTTCATTTGCCTCAGATGCTGAATGGGTTGATTTTAATAGTATCCCGGATAATTTAGCTTTTGATCATAATGAAATAATTAATAGTGGTCTAAGATATTTAAGAACTCAATTAGATCATAAAATTATCTCTAATCTTCTTCCTTCAAAGTTTACACTATCTCAGCTTCAATATATTTATGAAATTTTGTTGGACGAAAAATTAGATAAAAGAAACTTTAGAAAAAATATTTCTAAAATTAGTGTTATTAAAAAAACGAAGGAAAAACAAGAGGGTGTTGCGCATAAACCAGCTTATTTATATACTTACGAAAAAGAAAAACTATAAATCTTCTCTTAATTTAATTTTTTCTTCTCTATTAGCTAATTCCCAAGCAGTTAAAAAAACGAGTTTACTTATTGTTTTTATCTTACTAAAATCTAGTTTTTCTATTGTATCGCTAGGTCGGTGATAATCCTCATGAACACCATTAAAATAAAATATTACTGGTATGTTATTTTTAGCAAAATTATAATGATCTGATCTATAGTAGTACCTATTCGGGTCCTCTTCATCATTATATTTATAATCAAGATCAAGTTTAGTATACTTGTTGTTTACTTCTTCATTTATATTATGTAAATCATAACTTAATCTATCAGAACCTATTAAATAAACATAATTTCCAGTACTGTGCCAATCATCAAGCCTTCCAATCATATCTATATTTAAATTAGCAATTGTATTATTTAGAGGATATACTGGATTATCTGTATAGTATTTACTTCCCAATAAACCTTTTTCTTCACCAGAAACTGGCATTATTAAAATACTTCGTCTTGGTCCTTTTCCATCTTTTTTTGCCAACATAAATGCCTCAGCAATTTCCATTGCACCTGCAACTCCCGACGCATCGTCATCTGCTCCATTAAAAATTAAGCTATCATGTTTTCCTAAATGATCATAATGTGCAGTTATTATAATAAGCTCCTCTTTTAAATCAGAGCCTTCTATAAAACCTAGTACATTTTCTCCCCTAATTATTTGATTACTTTTAAATACTCTTTTAAAAAAAGTTAAGTCACAATCATCACATTTACAAACATGCCTTTTTGATTTAACTTTAAATTTTTGAAAATAAGTTTTTCTTTTATAAGGGGGAATACCTATTTCTTTAAAGTGGTTTGCAATGTAAGCTGCAGCCATTTTTTGGCCTGGCTTGCCTGTTTCTCTTCCTTCTAATGAATCGGATGCTAAAATATTTATATGATCATATAAATCATTAATATTAATTGTGTTTGCATATTTTAAATTATCCTGTGATAAGGAAATTAAAGGAATAAATAAGAAAATTAATATATATCTCAAATTTTAAAAACTTATTTTGTTTACTCTTTTTTGATGTCTTCCTCCTTCAAACTTTGTGTTTAAAAAAACATCTATTATTTCTTTAACTTCATTCCAACTTAAATGTCTAGCGGGCATTGTTAAAACATTTGCATTATTATGTAATCTTGCTTGCTCTGAAATATGTGTATTCCAACATAAAGCTGCTCTTATTTCTTTATGCTTATTTGCTGACATATTTATACCATTTCCGGTACCACAAAATTGTATACCTAGCGAATTAATTTCTTTTTTAATTGAATTAGCTAGCTGATGTGCAAAATCCGGATAATCTACACTTTCTTCAGAAAAACATCCATAGTCATTAAGATTATAACCTAGTTCTTCAAGATATTTTTTTGTTTTTTCTTTATGTGAGTATCCAGCATGATCACAAGCTAATCCAATATTCATTTTATTAACATTTTATTTAACTTCTAGATTAATTCGATCTTTAATTTTTAAAATTATTCTATTTATTCTGTTTATAAAAAGTTAATTATTATTAAGGAAAATAGTATTAAAAAATTTTGTTTTAAATATTAAATTTATAAGCAAATCATAAATTTTTAAAGCAATTTTTTATGACTTGTTTTTTAAGTATTTTCTTAACTTCTTTTAAACTTTTATACAGCTATAAACATATATATATTTTTTAAAAATTCTATGTTATTTCTATTATTAACATTACTTATTTTTTGTTAATATATATATTAAGTAATTAATAATCAGTTTTATATATAAAAATAAAATATTAATAACTATTAATAATATTTAAAAAACTAAAAAAGCAAAAAAAACGTACTAAACTTATTAAGTATATTAACAATACATATTTATCTATATAATTTTTCTTTTTTTTTATTTCAATAAAAATATAATTATATAAATATATTTTGAGGATTATTAAATTGATTTTATAAAAGCAAAAAAAATTGTATTTTCACAAACTAAATTAATGTAAATATATAATTATGAAAAAAGTTTTACTTATTACACTATCTGTAGTTTTTAGTTTTAATGTTTATTCTCAATCTGGTAATTTTTGCGAGGATTTTGAATCATTTAGCAATGGAGACCCTGTTTGTCAGACTTCAACATATTGGAGTAGTTGGGGTGAATTAATGAGTGGTATGATGCCTCCATTTACTGATGAAGCATATATAACTAATACATATTCAAATAACGGAGACTTTTCTCTAGCTTTTAATATTAATCCAGCAGCAGCAGGACCTGAAGATGTTGTTTTACCATTGAGTCATACTGGTTATCCAACACCTTATGTAGCTGGAGTATTTACTTTAACACAAAATCTATATATAACTACTGGTGCGTATTTTAACTTTCAAGCGGAAGATATGCCAGGAGTTACTTGGGCACTTGATGTAACTTTTGATGCCATGGGTGGAGTAAATTATGCCTCATCAGGAAGTGCGCAATCTTATTTAATGTCAACATATCCAACAAATCAGTGGTTTGAACAACAAATAGTTATTGATTTATCAAATAATAACTGGGAAGTTTTTCATGATGGTGTATCACAAGGATCATTCTCAACCCTTGTTAATCAGATAGCATCCATTGATTATTATCCAACAGCGGGTCAGGAATTTTATGTTGATGATATTTGTTTGGATTATACAGCACCTCAATTAGACCCTCTAAATGCACAACTTTTAAACGTAACAGCATTATCTGGTCTTGCAGGACAAGATAGAAACCCTTCTGTTGAAGTAAGAAACTTTGGTTTAAATGATATAAATTCTTTTGATGTAACCTTTGATTATAGTGGTTCACAAATAACAGAGAGTGTTAGTGGATTAAATCTATCATCAATGTCTACATATACAGTAGATTTTGCTAATACAATTACATTAACAGCAGCTACATCTGCAACAGCTTACGTTCATAATATTAATGGAGGTCAAGTACAAAGTACATCTGATGATACTTTAATTGCTAATTTAAATGTTGTTGTTCCAGCAACAGGTAAATTAGTTGTAGGAGAAGAAGCTACAGGAACTTGGTGTGGATGGTGTCCAAGAGGATCTGTTGCTTTAAATTGGATGGATCATGATTACGAAGGATTTTGGCAAGGAATTGCAGTACATAATGGTGATCCAATGGTAGATCCAACATATGATAATGGAATTGCAGGTTATATAAGTGGTTATCCAAGTGGTTTAGTTGATAGAGGAAGTGTTATTGATCCATCAGCATTTGCGGGAGATTTTTTACAAAGAATAGTTATACCACCATCAGCAACTTTAGACAATGGTGCTCAACTTGATGGAAACACTTTAAAAGTATCAGTAGATCTTAATTTTCAACAAAACATGCAAAATCCAAAATTTGCTTGTGTTTTAGTAGAGGACAGTGTTACTGGAAGTGGACCTCAATATTATCAGGCAAATTATTATAGTGGTGGAACCTCATTAGTAGATGTTGATGGTACCGATTGGAATGCAAAACCATCTAATGTTCCAGACTATATGATGGTTTATAGACACGTTGCCAGAGCAATAAGTCCTTCTTTTACAGGGGATGCTTTACCTTCTAATTTTTATGGAGCTGGTGATACAGAAACAGTATGTTTTGAATTTAATATTGATCCAAATTGGGATGTAAGTAAAATACATATTGTAGGAATGCTTATAGACCAATCTGGAATGATAGATAATGCTTCATCTACATCAATAGCAACAGCAGAATCGGCAGGTTTATCAAACGCTTGTTCAGGAGCAACAGAAGTTATTTATCTTGATGGTCCAGATGATTTGGTTGTTTTTCCTAATCCAGCAAGTGATAAGCTGTATGTAAATAATTTACCAAAACAAACAAAATCTATAGATGTTATAAATATTGAAGGTAAAATTGTGTTAAGTTTAGAAGTAAATAATACTATTGATATTTCTAATCTAACAAGCGGTATTTACTCTATTAGATTTAGAGGAAAAGACTTTACAGAAACTAGAAATTTTGTTGTAAAATAGGTTTAAGCCAGTAGAAAATCTATTTGTTTTTTATCAGTATCAACTCTAAATATTTTTATATCAATTTTTTGACCTAGTTGATACTTAATAGTTGATTGACTATTAGATAGTGTGTGATGCTTATTGTCAAAAAACAAATAATCATCTGACAAATGTTTTGTCTTGATTAAACCTTCACATTTGTTGTTGTCTAATTCAACATAAATACCCCAATCAGTTACTCCAGAAATTACTCCAGAGAAAATATCATTAATGTGATTGCTTAAAAACTTCATCTGCATTAATTTTATAGAGTCTCTTTCTGCTATAGCAGCTTGTTTTTCTTTCTCTGAACAATGTTTACAGATGTAATCAATATTTAAAAGTTTGTCTTTACGCTCATTATTTAAGAATGAAAATAAAAGTCTATGTACAACTAAATCAGGATAACGTCTAATAGGAGAAGTAAAATGGGAGTAATGGTTAAAAGCTAAACCATAATGCCCAATATTTTTTGTTGAATATTTTGCTTTTGCCATTGACCTTAAAACAAGAGTTTCTATTAGGTTTTTTTCAGGCTTATCTTTAATGTTTTCAAGTAAAGAGTTTAGAGAATGAGATAAAACTTTAGGATTATCATTTTGTATACTGTACTTATATTTCTTTACTAAATTTATTAAATCTTCGATTTTTTCTTTATCGGGTTCATCATGAATCCTATAAACAAAAGAAAAATTATTTATTTTTTTATTCAGATGTTTTGCTACAGTTTTATTTGCTAAAAGCATTAACTCTTCAATTAACTTGTTTGTATCTAAAGAAGTCTTAACGTAAACATCAACAGGGTTGTTTTCTTTGTCTAACCTAAACTTTGTTTCTTCTTTTTCAAAATTAATAGACCCGCTTTCTTTTCTTTTTTTTCTAAAAATTTTAGTTAGGTTATTAATTGTAATTAATTCTTTAGAATATTTTTTCTTAGATGAGTTTATACAGTCTTGAGCTTCTTTGTAGGTAAACCTTTTGTCTGAGTGTATTATGGTTTTATTAATTTTGTAATCAATTATTTTAGCTGCTTTGTTAATCTCAAAAATTACTGAAAAACAAAGCCGATCAACATTAGGTCTTAATGAGCATAAGTCATTACTCAAAACTTCTGGAAGCATTGGAATTACTCTATCAACAAGATATACTGATGTCCCTCTATTAAAAGCCTCTTTATCAATAAGACCACCTTCCTTAACATAGTGTGAAACATCAGCTATATGAATACCGATTTCATAGTTGCCAGTATTTAATTCTTTAAAAGATATTGCATCATCAAAATCTTTAGCATCTTCTGGGTCAATAGTAAAGGTAAAAGTGTTTCTAAGATCAGTTCTTGATTCTATTTCTTTTTTGTTAATTTTTTTTGAGATAGATTCTGCAGATTTTTCTACTTCAGTTTTAAATTTTGATTCAAAACCACGATCAAGTATAATAGAGTTTATCTCTGCATTAAAATCTCCACAAGACCCTAATATTTCAACAATTTTACCGCAAGGGTTTTTGTTATCAGCACTCCAGTCAGTAACCTCGACACACACCTTTTTATTCAAAGAATTGCCTAAAAGGTTTTTCGAAGAGATAAAAACATCAAAATAAATTTTATAATCATCAGGTATAAAAAAAGAAATGCCATTGTTTTTTTGAATTTTACCTACAAAGGCGTTTCGAGCTCTTTTTACAACACTGGTAATAAAACCACCTTTTGAACTTTTTTTGCTTTTTAGAGGAATAAACTCAACCGTATCACCAGTGAGCGAAAACAAACTGTTTTTTCTATCAACATTGAATTCTACCCCATCTTCGTTTTTAACAACAACACCTGATTTATTAGTAAAAACAATTTGACCCAAATTTGTTTTGTTTTGATTAACTAAAATATAAGAACCTCTTTTAGGCTCATTTAAAAGACCACTAGATTTTAGCTCGTTTAAAGCTTCGTATACAAGAATTTTTTCTCCAAGTTTTTTAAAATTAATTTGCTTTGAGACTTGTTTATAGTTAAGCTTTTTAAAAGGATATTCTTGAAAAACTTTTAGAATAGAGTTTTTCAAGACCTTTTTGTTAAGAATACGTTTTTTTCTCATAATAGAATTATGCTAAAATAATTTTAATTTTGTTGCTAAATGCAACGAACAACAAAACATATCCTTTTTTTTACACTAATACTTGCCTGTTTGTCTTCTTGTAGGTCTAAAAAAACATTCAACGGTGTTGAGACTTTAAAATGTACAACTTTTGAAGACAAGAAAACAGTTAAAAAAGACAAGAAAAATACAAAGTATGAAATAGTTGTTCTTAAAGATGGAAAAAGAATGGGAAATAAGAGAAAGGGAAAAAGAGGAAAAAGTCGATTATTCAAATAAAAAAAGAGCCCCTGATTTCTCAGGAGCCCTTCAACAACAAAACATATTAACAAAACACTAAACAAAAACAAGTTATAAGATTAGTATTTTTTAAACCTTAACTAGAATTTCGCAGACTCATAATTAAGAGGCGCCGTTTTTAATTTGGAAGCGCAACCAATGCTCCTCCTGATGGAAGAGCTACAAAAAGACCAAAGACCTCTCCGTTACTGTTATTCGACGGATTTAAAAAACCAGAAGCAACAACAACACCAGCACCGCCCATTAAGTTAAGACTTGAAAGCGGAGCCTGATATGTTACCACCGTTGTTTGTCCAGACTCGTCTCTTATATCTAAAACATAATCAGCTGTAGCTAATTCTAAGTAGCTTGTAAAATCTTTATAAGATGCGTTATCTACAATTGTTCCAGCTCCAACGCCTGTCTCAACAACATCTACAGTAGGCGCGTCTGTTGATCCATGAAAAACTAAAAGATCAGTGTTTGATGCATTATTAGCATTTTCTCTACCCATATCATACACTTCAATTGAGAAGTTTTTTAATGGCATATAGCCTGATGGGCTTATGTGTCCAGAAGCAATTAGTATGTATTTTTTGTTTTCTACTAAATTGTAAGTGTAAGAAACTATTGCTTGAGAAGCAGACATGCTTGTTGATGGAGCAACAGAAATTGTTATTTCTTCACCAGCCGGAGCGTCAATGAATGGAGAGGCTGTTCTGAAATTAAAGTTGTCCAATAATAATGCGTCATTTAAATAAATGTCAACACTTTGCGCAGCTAAATCAGCAGAATTGTGTATTACTTGCACTCTAGCTGTAGCAGAATTCTGTACCATTTCTTCTTCTTCGCATGAAGAGAAAATTAGAGAAAAAATAATAAGTTTAAAGATTAATAAATTTTTCATGTATAACTTTTTTTAATTTTTATTGTGCAAAGATATAACAAAAAACAACAAGGTATAGTTTTTTTAAAAAAAGATTATACAAAACTAAAATTTTCTTATGTGTTCAAGAAGGAAAAACACACAAAGTTTAAAGAAAAATTAAAATGTTATTCCTGTGCTTAGCAATATTTTTGTATAGCTTTTCACAAAAAAAAATATACTTAAAACAAGTTAAAAAACGATTAATTTAATAAATTACCACAATGTAGTTATAACTTAATTATATTTGCCTCCCCTTATGTTAAGTATATTTAAAAAAGATATTTTTGGCAACCCACACTTAATCAAAAAATGGGTTATTAGAATTGTGGGAATTGTTTCTTACAGGAGGTTTAGAGGTATAAATAATCTTGTAATTTCAGGAACAGAAAATATTAAATCACTTCCAAAAAACAATGTGCTTTTTATATCAAACCACCAAACATATTTTGCAGATGCCTCAGCAATAATACACGTAATAAACGCAACACTAAGTGGCAGGTCTGATAGTATTAAAAATGTAAGCTACATATGGAGGCCAAAACTTAACCTGTATTTTATTGCAGCAAAAGAAACCATGCGAGACGGTTGGTTACCAAAAATACTTTCTTACGCAGGCTCAATTCCAATAGAGCGAACATGGAGAGATGGAGGTAAGGACATTAAGCGAGATGTAAACAAAGTAAACATCAAGGCTATATATAGTGCACTTGAAGATGGTTGGGTAATAACCTTTCCCCAAGGAACAACAAAGCCGTGGATGCCCGTAAGAAAGGGTACTGCTCACATTATTAAAACAAACAAACCTGTTGTTATACCTATTGTTATAGATGGATTTAGAAGGTCTTTTGATAGAAAAGGCCTTTACCTTAAAAAAAGAGGTGTAAATCAGAAGCTAGAAGTAAAGCCACCACTTGATATAGATTATGAAAATGATACTCTTGACCAAATTGTACAGAAAATAGGAGAATCAATAGAACAAATACAAAACTAAAAAAGCCCTGCTATTTTGCAAGGCTTTCGCTCCCCCTCTAGGACTCGAACCTAGGACCCTCTGATTAACAGTCAGATGCTCTAACCAGCTGAGCTAAGGAGGAATTTAAAGCGAGCAAAAATAGGACAATACTATAAATTATGCAATATATTTGTAAAAAAAACAGAATGACAAATTTAATAGTCGGTACAGTAGCGTTTGATGCAATAGAAACACCATTTGGAAAAACAGATAAAATTGTTGGTGGAGCAGCAACATATATTTCTTTGGCGGCTTCTTTTTTTACAGATAAATTAAATTTAGTTTCTGTTGTTGGGGGAGATTTTCCACAGTCTGCCATAAAAATGCTTCACGATCATAGTGTTGATACTGCAGGTTTACAAATCAAAGAAAACGAAAAAACATTTTTTTGGTCTGGAAGATATCATAATAATATGAACTCAAGAGATACTCTAGAAACACAATTAAATGTATTGGAAACATTTGACCCGATTGTGCCAAAAGAATTTTCAAATAGTGACTTTTTAATGCTTGGAAATTTAGTTCCAAGTGTACAGCAAAAAGTTTTAGATCAAATGCAAAAAAGACCAAAATTAATTGTTTTAGACACAATGAATTTTTGGATGGATAATTGTTGGGATGATTTAATAGAAGCATTAAAGAGTGTAGATGTGTTGACAATTAATGATGAGGAGGCACAACAGCTGTCGGGAGAACACTCACTTGTTGCTGCTGCAAAAAAAATAAGTACAATGGGGCCAAGATACCTTATTATAAAAAAAGGAGAGCATGGCGCATTACTTTTTGGAGAGGGAAAAACATTTTTTGCACCTGCGCTACCCTTAGAAAGCGTCTACGACCCAACAGGAGCAGGAGATTCTTTTGCGGGAGGATATATAGGCTATTTGAGTGGTCAAGACGAGATATCTTTTGAGAAAATGAAAACCGCGGTAATTTATGGCTCTGTAATGGCGTCTTTTTGTGTTGAAAAATTTGGAACACAAAAACTTACAGAGATAACAAAGGAGGATGTTTTAGAAAGGGCTCAGAAGTTTGTAGACCTTTCGTCATTTAATTTATAAATTAAAACAAAGAGTTTTTTTCTTGAGACTTTTCATACCATACATCAACCTCAAGTTTAGGCCCTTCACTAGCCTCTACAGCTAAAAAGTCACACCGATTATTTTCTACGCTGTCCGAATGTCCTTTAACCCATTTAAACGCAACATTATGTTGCCGGTAAATTTTTAGAAACCTTATCCAGAGATCTGGGTTCTTTTTTTTATTGAAATTTGTTTTTTCCCAACCAAAAACCCATTTTTTTTCAACGGCATCAACAACATACTTAGAGTCGCTGTAAATTATAACGGATTCGGGTTTTTTTTTAAGCGCCTCTAAAGAAACGATTACTGCTAAAAGTTCCATGCGATTGTTAGTTGTGAGTCTAAAACCGTTTGACAATTCTTTTCGGAGTTTTCCCGAAAGCAAAACAATGCCATACCCCCCCTTTCCGGGATTTCCTTTTGCCGCCCCATCTGTGTATATAGCTACTCCCATACTGTTTTTTTAATTGTTTCTAAAATAATTTTAGGAAAAAAAGAATGTTCAATTTTTTGAATTTCTTTCGCTAACGATTCTGCGGTCTCATCTTTTCTTAATTCATATTTGTGTTGAAAAATAATCCCCCCAGAATCATACTCGTCATTAACAAAATGAATAGTTATGCCGCTATATTTTTCTTTATTCTTTATAACTAAATTGTGAATATTCATACCATACATTCCTTTTCCTCCATATTTCGGTAATAATGACGGGTGAATGTTTATGATTTTACAATTAAATAAATCAGTTAACTTTTTTGGAACTTTTAATAAAAAACCAGCTAAGACAACAAAATCAACATTTAAAGCCTTCGTGTAATTAATAAATTCATCAAAAAAACCAGCAATTTTAGTATTAAGAAAATAGTAGTTTACGCCAATTTCATCTGAAAAAGATGCGAGGGGGCTGTTTTTTTTGTTAGAACAAATTAGTTTAACAGAAACTATCTCTGATTTTTGAAAAAAAGCACAAATGTTTTTTGCATTACTACCTTTTCCAGATGCCAAAACAGCAATGTTTTTTTTCATGTTTTGCTTTTTTCCAAAAATATAATAAACAAACGGATGTTAATACAGAAAAGAATAAAGTTTGCACATTATTTAATTAATAGTTTTATTTGCACATTATTAATTAAAAAAAATAGTTATGTCTGATGTAGCAACAAAAGTAAAAGCAATAATAATAGATAAATTAGGAGTAGAAGAAGGAGAGGTAACTGATGGCGCAAGCTTCACAAACGACTTAGGGGCAGATTCCTTAGACACCGTAGAGCTTATAATGGAGTTTGAAAAAGAATTTGATATTCAAATACCAGACGATAAAGCAGAAAATATTGCAACTGTAAAAGACGCTATTTCTTTTATAGAAGCGACTATTTAACTATATGACAAACAGAAGGGTTGTTGTTACTGGAATTGGTGCCATCACCCCTATTGGCAACAATTTAAATGATTATTGGACTGCACTAACTGAAGGAAAAAGTGGTGCAGCTCCAATAACTCTTTTTGATGCAACAAATTTTAAAACAAAATTTGCGTGCGAAGTAAAAAATTTTTCTCCAACAGATTTTATTGACAGAAAAGAAGCAAGAAAACTGGACAGGTTCTGTCAGTTTGCAGTTGTTGTTGCCGACCAAGCCATAAACGACTCTGGAATTGCTTTGGAAAAAATAAATGGAGATAGGGCAGGTGTAATATGGGGGTCTGGAATAGGAGGGATGGATACTTTTTATTCCGAGTGCGCTAATTTTGCAACAGGAAGCGGAACACCCAGGTTTAATCCCTTTTTTATACCTAAGCTAATTTCTGATATTCCGGCAGGACATATTTCTATTAAATATGGTTTTAGAGGTCCTAACTTCACAACGGTTTCTGCCTGCGCCTCATCTTCTAACGCTTTAATAGACGCATTTAACTATATAAAATGGAACAAGGCAGATGTTTTTGTGGCAGGAGGCTCTGAGGCTTGTGTCAAGGAGCCCGGAATAGGAGGCTTTAATGCCATGATGGCCCTTTCTACTAGAAATGAAGACCCTAAAACAGCATCTAGACCGTTTGATAAAGAAAGAGACGGTTTTGTTCTTGGGGAAGGAGGGGGTGCTCTTGTCTTAGAAGAATATGAACATGCAAAAAAACGAGGAGCTAAAATATATGCTGAATTAGTTGGAGGAGGTATGACTGCTGACGCTCATCATATTACAGCACCTCACCCAGAAGGTTTGGGTGCCAAAAATGTAATGACTAGGGCGCTAGAAGACGCATCATTAGAAAAACAGGAAGTTGATTATATAAATGTTCACGGAACATCAACGCCCTTAGGTGATATTGCTGAAACAAAGGCAATAATAGAGCTTTTCGGTGACCATGCATATTCATTAAACATTAGCTCAACAAAATCTATGACAGGACATTTGCTTGGAGCCGCAGGGGTTGTTGAATCAATTGCATGTATTATGTCTGTTAAAAACAATATTGTTCCACCAACAATTAATCACTTTGAAAGAGACGAGAATATAGATGCAAAACTTAATTTAACGTTTAGTGAAAGTCAAGAAAAAACAGTAAATTTTGCTTTAAGTAATACATTTGGTTTTGGTGGTCACAATGCATCAACCCTCTTTAAAAAGTTTTCAGA
The DNA here is from genome assembly GCA_045561575.1 of Flavobacteriales bacterium. Classification (GTDB taxonomy): domain Bacteria; phylum Bacteroidota; class Bacteroidia; order Flavobacteriales; family BACL11. Next base: position 8,987 of record JBJKXM010000068.1, on the reverse strand, counting down.
ATAAAACTCGTTGAACACATATTTAAGGGTTTTAACTTTAAGAAAAACAAGACCTCCGCAATTGAAAAAAAGCTAGGATTTTCAATAAAAATAAAAGGCCCAATAGCAGAAGCTTTAACACACAAATCTTTTAACAAAAGACATAACAATGAAAGGCTAGAGTTTCTAGGAGACTCAATACTTTCTAGTATTGTTTCTGAATATTTATTTATAAAAAACAAGAATAGTGAAGAGGGAGAATTATCTAAAAAGAGAGAGGCTGTTGTGAGCAGAGATAATTTAAATCAGATTGGCAAGCGTTTTTTTGTTTGTATTGATTTAAAGTTTAAAACAAAAAAAATTTCAGAAAACATGTATGGAGATTTTTTAGAGGCTTTAGTCGCGGGAATATATCTAGAAAAAGGAGCAGAAGAGGCAAAAGCATTTGTTATTAAAACCATAATAAATAAAAAAGTAAAAAAACAAAAGATTAAAGAAGACTTTAAGGGAAGACTAATAGATATAACAAGCAAAGAAAATAAAAAAGTTAACTTTGTTAAGATAGCTCACAAAGGACCAGACCATAAAAAAACACATAAAATAGGATTAGAAGTTGATGGAAAAATAATTATGACCAATTGGTCGTCAACCATAAAAGAAGCAGAACACAAATTAGCTAAAGCAGCGATAGAAAATATTTATGAAAATAACACACGTTCTAGAGGAGGTATTAGAACTAAACACTACAGCCTTCGCAATAAATAGCCATGTTAAAGATTACAACTTGTGTTGGCATATTAACAAGGTTCTCGATATAGAATTAAAAAAAAAATATAACGCCAAAACTGAAGGTTATTTTTTTGCTTGCGAATTTGGTGTTCAAAAAATAGTTCTGGTAAAAAACAAATTAAAAAAAGGACACCTGCTATCAGAAAAAAAGAATATAGACTTTTTTATAACAACAACACCAGCACTTAAAGATGATGAAAAAACGGAATTTATTACAAAATTGAGTGAAATTCCTAAAATTTTGTTGATTTTTGAAATTCATTTAGAAAATGAGCCAGAAGCACACAGACTAATAGTTAATGATTAGAAAAACTAAAATAATAGCAACAATTGGGCCTTCAACAGCAACCAAAAGTATGTTGAAAAAAATTGTTTTAAAAGGTGTTAATGTTTGTAGAATAAACTTTTCTCACATTACTCATGAAAAAGCAAAAGAAATTATATCTCTCATTAAAACAGTAAACCAAGAACTAAATGTAAATACAGCAATACTTGCAGACCTGCAGGGCCCAAAAATAAGAATAGGAGAGCTTAAACAGCCATTAAAAGTTTCTGTTGGAGACGAGCTATTATTTACTACAAAAAAACCAAAAAACAATCAAATTTATATTAGTTACAAGGGATTTGCTAGAGATGCAGAAAAAGGCGAGTATATTTTGATTGATGATGGAAAAATAAAGCTTAAAGTACTCGAGACCAATAAACAAGACCAGGTAAAAACTAAAGTTGTTGTTTCAGGCGTTTTAAGCTCATATAAAGGGGTTAACTTGCCAAACACTAAAATCTCATTACCATGTTTAACGCCAAAAGACAAAAAGGATTTAGCATTTATATTAAACGAAAAAATAGAGTGGCTAGCGCTATCTTTTGTAAGAGAAGCTGGAGATTTGTTACAACTAAGAAAAATACTTAAAAGAAACAAAAGTAAAATAGGCGTTATTGCAAAAATTGAAAAGCCCGAAGCAGTAAAAAATATTGACGATATAATTACTTATTCAAACGCCATTATGGTCGCAAGAGGAGATCTTGGCGTTGAACTACCCGCATACAGGGTTCCGGCAATACAAAAAATGATAGTTAGAAAATCAGTTGAACGCTCACGACCTGTGATTATCGCAACACAAATGTTGGAAAGTATGACAATAAGCCCAGTTGCAACAAGAGCAGAAGTGAATGATGTCGCTAACTCGGTAATTGACGGAGCAGATGCGGTTATGCTTAGCGGAGAAACATCAGTTGGAAAGTTCCCTGTAAAAACGGTAGAAACAATGAGGGGCATCATTAGAGATATTGAAAAAAGCGACTATTCTTTTAGCCCCAAAACTAAAAACACATTAGATAGTTGGCTTCCAAAAGCTAGACAAATTTCAAACTCAATTTGTTTACACGCTTCCCAGCTTTCAGAGCAGGTAAAAGCATCGGCAATAATTTCCATGACTTATTCTGGCTACAACGCTATAAAAATGTCAAGCCTGAGACCAAGCTCATTTATTTATGTTTTCACTAATAACTACTCAATTTTAAACAAATTAAGTTTAGTGTGGGGTGTCAAGGCATACTATTATAACGGGGGCACAACAACAGATCAAACAATAATTGAAACAAAGGAAGTGTTAAGAAAAAACAAACATATTAAAAAAGGAGATTTTGTAATAAACCTTGCAAGCATGCCTGCAAGTGAAAAAGGAATGACCAATATGGTAAAACTTAGTAAAGTAGAATTATGATCAACACAAAATTATTAGCCAAGCTCTGTGAGGTTGCTGGAGCACCTGGGCACGAAAACAGGGTGAGAAAAATTGTTTTAGAAGAGATAAAGCCATATGTAGATGACATTAGTGTAGATAACATGGGGAATGTTGTTGCCGTTAAAAAAGGTAAAGAAAGCAAAAGGGTAATGATTGGCGCTCACATGGACGAAATAGGTTTTATTGTTACCCATATTGATGACAAAGGGTTTGTTTATTTTCATACTCTTGGAGGTTTTGACCCAAAAACATTGACTGCCCAAAGAGTAATAATACACGGAAAAAAAGATGTTATAGGGGTAATGGGAAGCAAGCCAATTCATTTAATGAATGCTGCCGATCGACAAAAAGTTCCAACAACAAAAGACTACTTTATTGACACAGGCTTAGACAAAAAGTCATTAGAAAAAATAATAGGTGTTGGAGATACTATTACTAGAGAAAGAAAAATGATAGAGATGGGGGAATGTCTCAATTGTAAATCTCTTGACAACAGGGTTTCTGTTTTTATACTAATAGAAGTTCTTAAACAAATAAAAACAACACCGCCCTATGATATTTATGCTGTTTTTACAGTGCAAGAAGAAATAGGAATTAGAGGCGCAAATGTTTCTTCTATGCAAATAAATCCTGATTTTGGATTTGGTCTCGACACAACAATAGCTTGGGACACCCCAGGGTCAACAAAGCAAGAGCAAGTTTCCGCCCTTGGGGATGGGGCTTGTATTAAAGTAATGGATTCGTCAACAGTTTGTGATTATAGAATGGTTGCGTACATGAAGGAGGTTGCCAAGAAAAACAAAATTAAAACACAGCTTGAAATTTTACCCGCAGGAGGAACAGATACCTCAGGAATTCAGAGAATGAATCCTGGAGGATCAATTGCAGGAGCCGTGTCAATACCAACAAGACACATTCATCAGGTAATAGAAATGGTTAATAAAAATGATGTAAAAGCCTCAATTGAACTATTAAAAGCGTGTGTAGAAGGGCTTGATTCTTATAGCTGGAATTTCTAGTTTACAAAGAAAAATTAAATTGTTTTAAAAAGCGCACGTCGTTTTCAAAAAACAAACGAATATCATCAATTTTATATTTTAGCATTGCAATTCGTTCTATTCCCATTCCAAAGGCAAAGCCGGTATATTTTTTTGAATCAATTCCACAATTTTCTAAAACATTAGGGTCAACCATGCCACAACCTAAAATTTCTAACCAACCAGTCCCTTTAGTAATTCTATAATCATTTTCGTTTTTTAAACCCCAATAAACATCAACCTCAGCTGAAGGCTCAGTAAATGGAAAAAAAGAAGGCCTTAAGCGGATTTTAGAATTTTCCCCAAAAAGTTTTTTTGCAAAAAACAACAGTGTTTTTTTTAAGTCAGCAAAACTCACATCTTTATCTATATATAACCCCTCTATTTGATGAAATAAACAGTGTGCTCTTGAAGAGATGGCTTCATTTCGGTATACTCTTCCGGGAGAAAGTATTCTTATTGGTGGCGAGTTTTTTTCCATGTGCCTAACCTGCACGGAAGAAGTGTGGGATCGTAAAAGAATAGAAGGATCAGATTGAATAAAAAAAGTATCTTGCATGTCCCTGGCTGGGTGTTCTTCTGGAGTATTAAGTGCAGAAAAATTATGCCAGTCATCTTCAATTTCTGGGCCTTCAGCAACACTAAAGCCAATAGAAGAAAAAACCTCAATAATTTCCTCTTCAATTATAGACAGTGGATGTCTAGACCCCAAACTGTTAGCCTTAACTTTTTTTGTTAAGTCTTCTAAACCGTTGTTTTTATTTTTATTCTCTGAGAAATCAAATGATAAAATTTTATTTTTTAATTGTTCTTTAAGATCATTAATTGAGCGTCCAATTTCTTTTTTTTCTTCTGCAGGAACACTTTTAAACTCTTCAAAAAGCTGATTTAAAACGCCGCTTTTTCCTAAATACTTAATTCTAAAAACCTCAACATCGTTCTTGTTTTTAGGAAGAAAACCTTTAACCGAAGCAGCTATTTCATTAATTTTTTTTATCACGCTAATGTTTTTCTGTGTATATTTGCTTTATACAGAACACAAATTAACAATTTTTATGTTAAATAAAGTTTTAAAAAATTATTTAATAATACTGTTCATAATGTTAGGTTTTGTTTCGTGTCAAGAAGAAAGCCCAACAAGAGCAATTATTACTATTACAACTCCTGATGGAGCACCAGCCTATGATGGAAATAATAGTTGCGAAGTTGTTCTTTCACAACAAGGATTAATTAATTCTGCAGGAAACGAATCAAATGTTTATAAAAAAGACTACACATCTTTAGATGGTACAGTAGAGTTCGAGTTTATAAATGAGGCAATTCTAAATATTAATGTTGAATATTCGACTGGCAATGATGTTTATACCGCAGAAAGTGTTATTAAACTTGTAAAAGAAGAACTTGTTAGAAAAACGGTAGTTGTTAATTAACCTCTAAAAATAAATTTTAAAATTAAAGAATGAACTATCTAGACATTGCTTTAATTATTCCAGTAATATACGGATTTGTGCAAGGATTCTCAAGAGGAATAGTAAAAGAAATCACCTCTTTAGTATCGCTGATTATTGGAATTTACATAGCTGTTAACTTTTCTTTTTACCTTGAATCTCACCTTGAGGACTTTTTTAGAGACAATAAAGAATTAATACCAATTATTTCATTTGCACTTGTTTTTGCAGCAACAATAATTACCATTAAAATATTGGGTAATATATTAGAAAAAATAACCAACGCATTGGCATTAGGAATAATTAGCAAATTACTTGGGGCTGTTTTTGGATCAATTAAAATAGCCGTTCTTTTAAGTGCCATTATCTTTTTTGAGCAAAAACTTGAGCTAATACCAAAAGACGTTACAAAAGAATCAATGCTAAAAAAACCGATTGAGGAGGTTCTAACAGTTTTGATACCAGAAATAGCTGAGCACGAAGATTTAATTAAAGATATTGAAAAGAAAGCAAAAGAAGCTACTAAAAAAATTAAAGAGGGTTTATAATAGTGCTTTTAAGGAAGGAAGCTCTTTTCCTTCCAAAAACTCTAGCATAGCGCCACCACCTGTTGAAATATAACTCACCTGTTTTTCTAAATTATATTTTTTAATTGCAGCAACAGAATCTCCTCCCCCAACTAATGAGTAAGACCCCTTTTTTGTGCTATTTGCAACTGCCTCACCCACTAATCTTGTGCCATTTGAAAAATTTGAAAATTCAAAAACTCCCATTGGCCCATTCCAAATAATATTTTTGGCTAATAATATTTCTTTTTCAAAAAGCGCTATAGATTTTGGGCCAATATCAAGCCCCATTTCCTTATCAGGGATATTAAAAATATTTGTCGAAGAACTAATTTCGTTACAAAAACTATTAGAATTAATAGAGTCAACGGGCAATAAAATAGAAACCCCCTTTTCTTTGGAAAAAGTTAAAATTTCTTTAGCCGCATTGATCTTGTCTTTTTCAAACAAAGAAGCACCAACACTTCCTCCAAGAGCACGAATAAAAGTATACGCCATTCCACCGCCAATTATTATTTTATCAACACAATTCATTAATGAAAATAAAACGTCTATTTTACTGCTAATTTTAGCCCCACCAATTATAGCTATTGATGGCGAGTTTTTTTGGTTAAAAACCTTATTTAGATTAATAATTTCTTTTTCTAAAAGAAGACCACAATATTTTTCATCTTGAAAATATTCAACTACACCGTGTGTAGAGGCATGAGCCCTATGTGAGGTGCCAAAAGCATCATTAATATAAACATCTGCTAGATTTGAAAGTTTTTTAGAAAAAGCATAATCACCTTTTGTTTCTTCTTTGTAAAACCTAAGATTTTCCAACAAAAAAATATCGCCCGCCTCACCACTCTTAATACAGTTTTCAATATTTACTCCAATACAGTCATTTAAAAAAATGACAGGCTTATCTAATAGCTTTGAAAGCTTTTTTGAAACCGGCAAAAGAGAAAGAGTCTTATCAACACCTTTTGGTCTACCCAAATGAGAGACTAAAACAATTTTTGCCCCAGAATCTAGAACATGTTTAATTGTTGGAAGCGCTGCAACAATACGGCTATCATCGGTTATTTGTAGCTCGTTATTTAAAGGAACATTGAAATCAACTCTTATTAAAACAGACTTGTTTTTAAAGCTTTTGTTTATTAAAAAATTCATTATGCAAAAATAAAATAAATGGGATAGATTGTGTCATTTTATTTAAATTTGAAATAAATATGAATAATGCTGTTTAAAGAGATTATAGGTTTAGAAAAAATAAAAGAACAACTGATGCTAAGTCATCAAAAAAACAGGGTTGCTCATTCACAATTATTTAAAGGTCCAAAAGGATCGGGAAAACTTGCTTTAGCATTGGCGTATGCAAGATTTTTAAATTGCAAAAACCCTCAAGACATGGATTCTTGTAACAGCTGTGATTCGTGTATTCAATTTTCTAAATTATCGCACCCAGATTTGCACATAATTTTCCCAGTTGTTAAAACAACATCTAACAAGTTTCCGCAAAGCTCAGAGTATGTCGAAATCTGGAAAAAAGAATTTTTAAAGAATCCATACTTATCTCTTGGTAATTGGAACAACACATTTAGGTCAGAATTTTTAGAAAAAGTGTCTGATAAGAAAAAAGAACTGTCTATTTATTCTCACCAAATTACTGACATTAACCGAAAACTCTCATTAAAAATCTTTAGCGCTAAATACAGGGTTATTATAATTTGGATGCCTGAAAAAATGAATTTACAAGCGTCTAACAAATTTTTAAAAATTTTAGAAGAACCCCCAAAAAAAACTGTTTTAATTTTTGTAGCCCAAGACAGCTCTAATCTTTTAAAAACAATTTTGTCAAGGCTTCAGGCGACTAATATTAAGCCTTATACTATTCAACAAACAATAAATATTAGAAATGGTGAAAAAACAGAAGAATTCCTAAAATTTTGTAGAATTTCATCAGGAGATATGGGCGCGGTATTAAATTATAATATTGACACAATAGAAGACAACGACACTGAAAATTTTATAGAATTAATGAGAATAAGTTTTAAGAGTAATTTCTCAAAAATATCTAATTGGTCAGATGAAATTTCGGCTAAAACAAGGCAGGGTCAAGTGAAGTTTCTTACCTACTGCCTTGATTTAATAAGAGAGTGCATAATTTATAATTATTCAAATCACGATTTAGCCTCAACGTCAAATAAAGAACAAGAGTTTTTAAAAAACTTTGCAAAATTTATTCATGAGCAAAACAGTTTATTAATAATAGATCTTTTTGAAGAGGCTGTAAAAAACATAAAAAGAAATGCTAACGCTAAGATTATATTTTTTAACCTGTCATTAGAGCTTGTTAAACTGTTAAAACTAAAAGTTAAATTTGCAGAAAATTAAAATTTTTATGAGAATACTGCTTTTTTTTCTTGTTGTTGGTTTTGTTTCTTGTCAAAACGAAAATAAAAAAGAGGTTTACCACTCTTTTAACAACAACACTTGGAATACAGACTCAATAGTTTCTTTTGAGTTTGATAATATAGACACAACAGACTCACACGATTTGTATTTAATGGTTAGACACACAACAAGCTTTAAATTTCAAAATTTATTTTTATTTACAAATTTTGAAAACCAACAAGACACCCTTGAGGTATTCTTGTCTGAAAAAAGCGGAAGGTGGTTGGGCAAAGGGTTTGGTGAAATCAAAGAATTAAAAATTAAGATTAAAGAGAATATAAATTTTAAAGAAAATCAAGACCAAAGATTTTCTGTTGAGCAAGCTATGCGTTATGAGGATTTAGAAAAAATAATTAATTTAACAGAAATAGTAGCTGTTGGCATAGGCTTATATAAAAGTGAATAATAGAAAAAAAATTTTAATGTTGTGGGGGGTGATATTAAGCCCGTTTATTTTTGTTTTTACTTTAGTAACACTTGCTTCCTTTGAGTTTTTTGGCCCTCTTCCAACATTTGACCAGCTAGAAAACCCAAAAAATAACCTAGCAACCGAGGTTATTTCTGCAGATAGCGTTGTAATTGGAAAATTTTTTATTGAAAACAGGACCTCTGCAAAAAAAGAAGATGTTCCACAAAATTTTGTTAATGCACTTCTTGCAACTGAAGATATTAGATTTCGCGAACATTCAGGTATTGATATTAGAGCGCTATTAAGAGCAATTTATGGTGTGGTATCTGTAAAAGGACAAGCCGGAGGGGCAAGTACCATTACACAACAATTAGCTAAAATGCTGTTTACCAAAACTCCTGCCAGTGGTATAGACAGGGTTAAACAAAAACTAAAAGAATGGGTAATCGCGGCAAAGCTTGAAAGACGATATACAAAAGATGAAATAATGCTGATGTATCTAAATCGATATGACTGGGTTAATAATGCTGTTGGAATAGAATCTGCCGCTAGAGTTTATTTTAATAAAG
>JBJKXM010000067.1:0-23268 GCA_045561575.1 Flavobacteriales bacterium | reverse complement strand
GTTCAAGTTCAATAATTTTATCTTGTTTCTTTTTTGATTTTTGAATATCAATAATTAACCATGCGAAAGCAAATAACTCAATAAAAATCAATACAATAGTTAATAATAATTGTATATCCATTAATTATAAATCAAAAATAGATTTTCTTTTTTTAAACTTTAACATATTCCAAAATCTTAAAATAAAAACCATTGTTATATAAATAAATATAGAAAATGCATTTGCAAAAGCAGCATAAATAAAAAACAGTCTTATAAATGAGGGTTTAATTCCTAATTTTGAACCCCACCAACTACTTACCCCAAAAAAATTTTTTTCAAGAAAATTTCTTAATATGGTAATCATATTTAATAATTTTTTTTCTGCAATTTAATCAAAATACAAAAGAATTGATAATGTACATTTAAAAATTATATTTTTATAGAATGTTTTTTGTTTTATCAAAAATTTTATCATTTCTAATTAAGCCAACATTTTGGGTTATAATATTACTTGTCTCAGCTATTCTAATAAAAAAAAGAATGAGGTTATTTTTAATATTGACTTTATTTACATTTCTTTTCTTTGGAAACGATTACTTGTACAAGAAAATCGTTAAGTACTGGGAAATCCCTCAAACTAATTTTAATTCTTTAAAAAAATATGAGGCAGGAATAGTATTGGGTGGATTTAGCGAATACGATTTCATAACTAAAAGACATAATTTTAAGAAAGAAGCTGACAGATTAATTTATACCATAAATTTGTATAACAATAAAAAAATAAAAAAAATATTTATCTCAGGTGGAAATGGAAGTTTAATAAATACTGTTTACAAAGAGTCAGAAACAATCAAAGAATTTCTTATTCAACATGGAATAAGCAAATCTGATATAATTATTGAAAGTAAGTCAAGAAACACAAAAGAAAATGCTGTAGAAACTTCAAAAATTATTGATTTAAAAAAAAGATATTTATTAATTACATCTGCTACTCATATGAAAAGAGCACTTTTCTGCTTTAATAAAGTTAATATTGATGTAGACCCTTTTCCTGTTGACAATAGCATGTCAAGAGCTAGTAAAAATATTGAATATTTAATATTACCTAGAGCCAGGACATTTGAATTATGGGAGGAATTAATTCATGAAATAGTTGGCTTTTATGTCTACAAAATTACTTGGAAAAATTAATCTATAAACTTTTCCATTTCTAGCTTTATTTCCAATGCTGCATTTCTTGCAGATAATGCAAAATCCTCACCATTACTAGAGTAAATTATAGATCTAGATGAATTAACTAGCAAACCAATGTCTTTATTCATCCCATTAATTGCAACTTCAGAAAGCTTTCCTCCTTGAGCTCCAACACCAGGTACTAATAAAAAATGATTAGGAATTAATTTTCTAATTTCCTTTAAAGATTCAGCTTTTGTAGCTCCAACAACATACATCATCTTTGAATCATCAGCCCAATTTGAAGATTTTTGCAACACATGCTGATATAATCTTATATCATTTAGATCACATATATTTTGAAAATCTTCGCTTCCCTTATTAGAAGTTAGAGCAAGTAATATGACCCATTTATTATCAAACTCAAGAAATGGTTCAACAGAATCAATTCCCATGTAGGGATTTACAGTCAAAGAATCAAAATCCATAGTCTCAAAAAACGTCTTTGCATACATTCTAGATGTATTTCCGATATCACCTCTTTTTGCATCTGCAATAGAAAAAATATTTTTTGGTATATATTCTGCTGTTTTAATTAATGATTTCCATCCTTCAATTCCATTTGATTCATAAAAAGCAGTATTTAATTTATATGCAACACACAAATCCTTCGTAGAATCAATTATTTGCTTATTAAATTCAAAAATGGGATCTGATAATGTCAATAAATGTTTGGGGATTTTATTTATATCGGTATCTAATCCAACGCATAAAAAAGATTTCTTTTTTTTGATTTGTTTTATAAGATCCTCTTTATTCATTTGAAATTCCTTCTTTTAATTTTTCAGCATTTTCAGCTAATTGCAATTCATCAATAAATTCCTGAATATCTCCGTTTATAACAGATTGCAAATTATATTTGGTTAAATTTATCCGATGTTCTGTTACTCTACCTTGTGGATAATTGTAGGTTCTGATTTTTGCAGACCTATCTCCAGAAGAAACCATAGTTTTTCTATTTTTAGCATCTTCTTCTAATTTTTTTTGCAGCTCCATTTCATAAATTCTTGATCTTAAAACCTTCAAAGCTTTATCATAATTTTTATGTTGGGATTTTTGATCTTGACATTGTGCAACTACTCCTGTTGGAATATGTGTTAATCTTACAGCAGAATATGTTGTATTTACAGATTGACCTCCAGGACCAGAAGAGCAATATGTATCTTTTCTAATATCACTATCTTTTAATTCAATATCAAATTCCTCAGCTTCTGGAAGAACTATAACAGTGGCAGCAGAAGTATGTACCCTTCCTTGTGTTTCAGTTTGCGGAACTCTTTGAACTCTGTGAACACCTGATTCAAACTTTAACTGTCCATAAACATCATCACCATTTACATTAAATATAATCTCTTTATATCCACCAGAAGTACCATCAGCAATATCAACTAATTCTATAGACCATCCTTTAGATTGGGCAAAAGATGTATACATTCTATAAAGATCTCCAGCAAATATACTCGCTTCATCTCCACCAGTTCCTGCTCTAATTTCCATCACAGCATTTTTTGCATCTTCAGGATCTTTAGGAATTAACAAAACTTTTATTTCTTCTTCAAGAGGATTAATTTTAGGTAAATTTTCATCTAATTCCATTTTTGCCATTTCTTTCATTTCATCATCATCAGTTGAAGAAATAATCTCTTTGGCCTCATCAATATTTGATAGTAAATTGCTATATGTTTTATAAATTTCAATAATTGGTTCTAGGTCCTTATATTCTTTACTTAACTGAACATAAGTTTTCATATCCTTCATAGCATCAGGAGAAGATATAATTTTTTCAACCTCTAAATATCTCTGGTTAATTGCTTCTAATTTATCTAACATAATTAATAATTAAATTCTCCATGCTTAGAAATAATAGTTAATTTTTTTTCATCTGAATATTCCACTCTTCCAATTATTTGAGCATCAACATTATATAATTTTGAAATATTAATAATATCTGAAGCTATGTCTTCATTTACATAAATCTCCATTCTGTGTCCCATATTAAATACCTTATACATCTCTTTCCAATCTGTGCTTGATTCCTTTTGTATCATTTTAAATAATGGTGGTGTATCAAACATATTATCTTTTATGATATGTAAATTATCTATAAAATGTAAAATTTTAGTCTGTGCTCCACCACTACAATGAACCATACCATTTATCTTATTTCTATATTTTGATAAAATATCTTTAATAATCGGAGCGAAGGTTCTTGTTGGAGATAAAACTAACTTACCAATATTAATATTTAGATCATGATATTTTTCCGTTAATAATTTACTACCAGAATAAATCAAATCATTAGGGATAGAAGCATCATAAGATTCAGGATACTTAGATGCTAAAATATTTGAGAACACATCATGTCTAGCTGATGTTAAACCATTGCTTCCCATTCCACCATTATATTCATTCTCATAAGTAGATTGACCATAAGAAGCCAAACCAATGATAACATTTCCAGCTTCTATATTATTATTATCAATAACATCCGATCGCTTCATTCTAGTGATAACAGTTGAATCAACTATAATTGTTCTTACTATATCACCAACATCAGCAGTTTCTCCACCAGTTGAAATAATATTCACTCCATACTTTTTATATTCATTTATTAATTCCTCGGTTCCATTAATAATTGTTGAAATAACTTCCTTTGGAATATTATTTTTATTTCTTCCAATTGTGGAAGACAACAATATATTATCATCAGCACCAACACATAAAAGATCATCAAGATTCATTACTAATGCATCTTGTGCAATACCTTTCCAAACACTTAAATCATTAGTCTCTTTCCAGTACATGTAAGCTAAAGATGATTTGGTACCTGCACCATCAGCGTGCATAATTAGACAGTATTCATCATCATTAGTAAGATAGTCAGGAACTATTTTACAAAAAGCTTTTGGAAAAAGCCCTTTATCAATATTCTTTATTGCATTATGAACATCTTCCTTATCTGCAGAAACACCTCTTAAATTATATCTATTGTTCATTGTTTATAAAAAAAAGCATCCTTGTGAAAGGACGCTTTTATAAATATTTTTATTAGGGTTAATTTTTTTCAGTACTTGGAACATAATCTTCTCGTAAAACCTTAAATGATGTCCTTCTATTGTATTGATGTGCTTTTTGTCTATTTTTCTTAAACTTAATTTTCCTTATGTACGATTCAGTTAAAACATCTCCTTGTTTAAACCTTCCGTCTTTATTTTCAATTACGAAAGGTTCTTTTTCTCCAACACCTACAGCAACCAACTGACCAGGATCAATTCCAATACTTACAAGGTATTTAACACAAGCATCAGCTCTTTTTTGTGACAATCTTTGATTGCTTCTATCATTTCCAACATAATCAGTATGTGATTTTAACTCGATAACAACATTTGGATTATCTTTTAAAGCTTCCGCTAACATATCTAAATCAGCAATAGATTTAGCTCTCAAATCCCATTTTGCAAAATCGTATTCAATTTTTGGAAGTATGATCTCTTTCTTAACAGGATCCATTACAAAATCAACAATAAATACTTTATTTTCATCAACTCCAACAGTAGTTTCTGTTAATTTTTTATTTAGATACCCCTCAGCTGAGACTAATATTTCATAAGACAATAAAGGATCTAATTTAAAATTATAAGAGCCAGTATTATCAGTTTTAGCATCAACAACTGTACCTTTTGTAGATGATAACACCACACTTGCATTAGTTAAAATTCCTCCAGTTTTTGAATCGGTAACAACTCCTTTTAGTGATAAAACTATTGGAGGTAATTCAAATTGATAAATATCATCGCCACCTTTTCCTCCTTTTCTGTCTGATGTTAGATAACCTCTTTCTCCAGAACTTTCTATCACCATACCAAAATCATTACCAGCAGAATTAACTGGTGATTTAAGATTTGTAATAGAGGAATACATTTCATTTTCGTCTAAGTTTGATTTAAAAATATCTAAACCACCCATACCTATGTGGCCAGATGATGCAAAATAAAGTGTACCATCTGAATGTAAAAAAGGAAACATCTCGTCACTGGATGTATTTATGGCAGGACCAAGATTCACTGGGTCACTCCATTTTCCTCTTTTTTGTTGTTTAACTATCCATAAGTCTTTCCCACCATAACCACCTTTTAAGTCAGATGAAAAAATTAGAGTTGTTTCATCTTCACTTATAGTAGGGTGACCTAGAGTAGTGTTACTATCAACTTTAATTTGTAAAATAGTAGGAGGACCCCAAACTTTTCCTTTTCTTTTAGATACATAAATATTACATCCTAAGGATTTTTTCTTTTGAACATCACATTTTGTAAAATACATTGTTGTCCCTCTTTTATTTAAGACAACTGACCCTTCATTTCCAGATGTATTTATTGGCTCTTCTATCATTACAGGAACACTCCACTTCCCCTTTTTATTTAGCTTAGTAGAGTATATATCCGTAAAAGTTTCTCCTGTTCTATCATCAATTTTATTACTAAATCCGCCAGATCTTGATGATGTAAAATACACTTCAGAATACTCACCATTTCCAAATGATGGAGAGAAGTCACTGAATCTAGAGTTAATTAATGGCATTAACTCAACTTTATATCTGGTTGGATTATCAATCCAACTAATTGCATAGTCACATGACTTCAAACCCATTTCTCCAGCTACATCAGCTGGATTTAACTGAATATATTTTTGATATTGCTGTTTAGCTTCAGAATATTTTTCATTCATTCTTAAAATATCAGCATATCTTAAATAAACAATTACATCAGGATATTTAGCTTTTATTGCTCTCTTGTAATAGGATTCAGCTCTTTTGATATTTCCTGACAATCTGTAACATTCAGCTTGTTTATAAATTATTTCAGACTTTAGGGCTCTACTTTTAGCACTTTGATAAACTTTTTTATAAAGTTCAGCTGCCTTATTGTATTGTTCTGCTGAGAAAGCTTGGTCAGCTTTAATCATTTTTCTACTTTTTTTCTGGGCATTAACTTCGGTAGTGAAAAACAATAAAAAACACAATAAGATTGTAGAGGTTTTTAAGAAAAATTTCATCTCTTTATTTTTTTAATTGCTGCTAAAATAAACAATAATTTTTAAAATTTTCAAGGGTTTTTTTTATATAAAAACATAAGAGTGTTAATAACATTTTAATAATTCTTTTTTTTTTAAAACCTAATTATTCTTCATAAATAAAAATAAATTCAATTTTTGTAATAATTAAAGTATAAATAACTAAGACCAAATTTAATTTATCTATAACTTAATAAAATCAATAAATGAAAAATAAACTTGAATATATTTGGCTTGATGGCTATAAGCCAACACAAAACATGAGAAGTAAAACTAAAGTAGTAGAAAACTTTTCAGGCAATTTAGAAGATTGTCCTATTTGGTCATTTGATGGAAGTTCAACTAGACAAGCTGAAGGTGGATCATCTGATTGTTTGTTAAAGCCTGTAGCTATCTATCCTGACCCTGATAGAATAAATGGCTTCCTCGTTATGACAGAAGTTCTTAATGCTGATGGCACCCCACACCCATCTAACGCTAGAGCAACAATTGATGATGATGATAATGATTTTTGGTTTGGTTTTGAACAAGAATACTTTATAATGGATACTGCAACTGATTTACCTCTTGGTTTTCCAGTTGGAGGATACCCTGGTCCACAAGGACTATATTATTGCTCTGTTGGAGGAAAAAATACTCACGGAAGAGATTTAGTTGAAGAACATGCTGATCAATGTATAGAAGCTGGTCTTAATTTTGAAGGAATAAATCAAGAAGTAGCAAGTGGGCAGTGGGAATTTCAATTATTTGCAAAGGGAGCAAAAAAAGCAGGTGATGAAATTTGGATTGCAAGATATCTTTTAGATAGGCTTACTGAGAGATACGGATATTACATTGAGTACCACCCTAAGCCTGTTAAGGGAGATTGGAATGGTTCAGGTATGCATGCTAACTTCTCGAATACCACACTAAGAACATGTGGATCTCAAGAAACATATGAAAAAATCTGTGAGGCATTTAGACCAGTTGCTCAAGATCATATTGCGGTATATGGAGAATTTAATGATCAAAGACTTACTGGATTACACGAAACAGCATCAATTACAGATTTTAGTTATGGTATTTCAGATAGAGGAGCATCAATAAGAATTCCTATTATTACAGTTGAGAAAGGATGGAAAGGTTGGTTAGAAGATAGAAGACCTGCATCTAATGGTGATCCTTACAAAATTGCAGGAATTATAGTAAAAACAGTAAAAGCTGCAAATATTAGCTAATTATCGAATAATAGATAAATGAAAAATAAATTAAAAGGAGAACACCTCCTTTTAATTTATTTATTTTTCCCTTATCAAAAAAATACAACATCACTCCAAAGATTACTGTAATGATAAACATAAAAAGGTAATCAATTGACAGAATATCATTATTCATTATTTCAATTTCTTTATACAATGCAGTTATTCCTAAAACAGCTAAAAGATTAAAAATATTTGACCCAACGATATTACCAACGGCAAGATCTACCTCTTTTTTTAATGCAGCTACAAGAGAGGTCGCTAATTCTGGTACAGAGGTGCCAATTGCAACGACAGTAACAGCAATTATTCTTTCTTCAATATTTAATAATGTTGCAATATCTATTGCGCTAGAAACTAAGAAATCAGCTCCATATTTTAAAAGTACAATTCCTAAAATTAAATATATAAAACAATTTAAAAAAGTAGATTTATCATACTTTTCTTCTTGATCAACAATACTATTTTTTTCATTTCTTGAGCTAGAAATAATATAAAATAAATAAGCGGTTAATATCATTAAAAGAATTAGACCCGTAAAAAAAGTAATCTTTCCTAAGAAGTATAAAATATATCCAACTGAAAAAGTAGCAAAAAACAAAAAAGGAAAATCAATTTTCAATGTTTTATTAGATACATTTATATTAAAAAAAAGAGCAGTACATCCTAAAACCAATGCAATATTGGCAATGTTGGATCCAATGATATTACCAAAAACGATATCGCTATTTTTATTTACTATAGCCTCTATACTAACAAAAAGTTCAGGAGAAGATGTTGCAAAAGATACAATAGTCATACCAGCAACAAGCTTAGATATATTTAACTTATTTGCTAGGTTAACAGAGCCCTTTACAAGAAATTCACCACCATAATATAACAGAACAAAGCCTAAGATTAAAAAAAGTAAGGAATACATTAAGGTTGATTTTCTAAATCATCATTAACTTCATTTGCACTATCTCTAATCTCTTTTTTTATTTCATTAGAAGCATCCTTAACCTCACGTATAGTTTTTCCAAGAGATCTTGCTAGACTAGGAATTTTACTAGATCCAAAAAATATTACTACAAATAGTAATATAACAATTATTTCAGGCCCTCCTATAAATAGAAACATCTTAAAGTGTAAAATATAAAAATAATCAAAAAATTATTTTTTGCTACTTTCTGCTTTGGCACCCATGGTATCCAACATTATTGGAGATGCAATAAATAAGGAAGAATAAGTTCCAACTATAACACCTACCATTAATGCAAACATAAATCCTCTGATAACTTCACCACCAAAAATAAATATTACAAGTAACACAAAGAATGTGGTTAAAGAAGTATTAATTGTTCTACTTAGAGTACTATTAAGTGAACCATTCATAAATTCATGAACTTTTTTCTTTTTATTTATATTCATGTACTCACGAACTCTATCAAAAACAACAACAGTATCATTTAATGAATAACCAATTATTGTTAAAATAGCTGCAATAAATGCTTGATCAATTTCTAATGAGAAAGGTAATATTCCATAAAAGAATGAGAAAATAGATAATACAATAATTACATCATGGAAAACTGCTGCTACAGCACCAAGACTAAATTGCCACTTTCTGAATCTTAATAAAATATACATGAAGATTACAAGTAGTGAAAATATAATAGACCATACAGCAGCATCTTTAATATCATCTGCTATTGTAGGACCTACTTTCTGAGAACTCATTATTTCATAATTAAGCCCACTAGTTTTTAAGCCTTCGTTCAACTTGTCTTCAACAACTTTATCAGTATTTACGTCATTGTTATTGATCATAAATGAAGTTGTAATTTTTACTTGGTTATCATCACCGAAAGTTTTAACTTGAGGAGTATATTTTAAGCCATCGTTATCAACAAAAACATTAGACAATTCATTTCTCAAATCTTCATTATTAACAGAATCATCAAAACGAACAACAAATGTTCTTCCTCCATCAAAATCTACTCCTAACTGCAGTCCTTTTGTAAATAAAGATCCTAAACCAAGTACAACAATTATTGACGATAAAATATAGAATCTCTTTCTTAAACCAATAAAATCTACATTAGTGTTTTTAAATGCACCTTTGGTGATTTTGTTAGAAAAATGCATATCCTTTCCTTTATTTAATCGAGCAGAAATAATTAATCTAGTAATAAAAATTGCAGCAAATAATGAAGTTATAATTCCAATTACCAATGTTGTTGCAAATCCTTTAATTGGACCTGTTCCAAAAGTGTATAATATTATACCTGTCAACAAAGTAGTAACGTTAGCATCAATAATTGAACTGTATGCACTATTATATCCATCCGAAATTGCCAATCTTATTCCTTTACCATTAGTTAATTCTTCTCTAATTCTTTCATAGATAAGAACATTTGCATCTACTGACATACCTATTGTCAAAATTATACCAGCAATACCAGGAAGAGTTAAAACTGCTCCAAGTGATGATAAAACACCAAAAATGAAAAATATATTTGCTAATAAAGCCACATTAGAAACTATTCCTGCTCTATTATAAAAGAAAATCATGTAAACAAGAACAATTAGTAAAGCAAAAATAAAAGAAGTTAGACCAGAACTAATTGCTTCCTCCCCAAGAGAAGGACCTACAATAGCTTCTTCAATAATTCTAGCTGGAGCTGGGAGTTTCCCAGACTTTAAAATATTAGCTAAATCTTTAGCTTCGTTAACAGAGAAATCTCCTGAAATAGAAGATCTACCACCACTTATTTCACTTTGCACGGTAGGATATGAATAAACAAATCCGTCTAATACAATAGCAATACTCTTACCAATGTTTTCTGCAGTTAGTCTTTTCCATTGTTTTGCACCTTCTTGATTCATAGACATAGAAACTTCAGCTGATGAATTGTATTGCCCAAATGCTTGTGAAGCATCAGTAACAACATCACCATCCATAGCTGCATTACCATCTCTATTTGTAACTCTTAAAGCTACAAGTTGTATAAACCTTTCTTCTGTATCATAAGGCTTTACAGTATATGCAAATTTTACATCAACAGGAAAAAATTTCATCACTGCAGGATCATTAAGATAATTGT
Organism: Flavobacteriales bacterium; assembly: GCA_045561575.1. Taxonomy (GTDB): domain Bacteria; phylum Bacteroidota; class Bacteroidia; order Flavobacteriales; family BACL11. Next base: position 12,659 of record JBJKXM010000067.1, on the reverse strand, counting down.
TTAATTCACTTGTATCTTTAACTGCACAAAAACCTACTACAGGACCAGGCTGTATTTGATTTTGCTGGTTAACATTTGGGTAAAGAACAGCATAAAGGGGATTATTTTGAGCAAATTCTTCAAAAGAAAGCTGATCAGCACTGTCTGCACTTAATGAATCTGTTTCTAAGTCTGCGAGTAAATTATCATCATCTATTAAATCGCTAATCTCTTCATTTGACTCAACTGTCTCGATGTTAGAATCCTCATTATTTTCTAATATTTCAGTTGAATCAACAACATTTGTTTCTCTTAAATAAGTATTAACGTTTTCAAGTGATTGAAATAATTCACTGTACTCATAGGTTTCCCAAAACTCAAGCTGAGCGGTAGATTGCAATAATTTTCTAGCTCTTTCAGGGTCTTTTATTCCAGGTAATTCAACTAAAATTCTCCCTGCTGTTTCAAGTCTCTGAATATTAGGTTGAGTTACACCAAATCTATCAATTCTACTTCTTAAAATATTAAAAGATCTAGAAATTGCATCTTCAACTTCTAATTTAAGAACATCTATAACCTGATTGTTTGTAGCATTAATTTTTACTTTATCCTTTAATTGTGAAGTGAAAATTACTGCTAGACCATTGTTAGGAGATAATTTTTCATATTCAATCCCAAAGAGAGTAACAAAATCATCTTGACTATTTTCTTGAGCTTTAAGAGCATTTTTAATAGACGTATTAAACAACTCATCACTACTGTTATTTGAGAGAGCCTTTAAAACATCCACAACCATTACTTCAAGAGTAACGTTCATTCCTCCTTTTAGGTCAAGCCCCAAATTTAATTCTCTTTGCTTACAATCAGCATAAGTATATTGAGCAATAAATATATCATAAACTTCTTCAGAATTTATTGAGTCTAAATATTGTTTAACTTTTGCTTCTCTTTCATTTTCGTTGTAAGATTCAGAATATTCAATAGCATCACTTTCTACACCATCTGCAACCCATGTAAATGACAATTGATACAAACAAATTAAAGCAAATACTACAGCTACAATTTTTATAAAGTTTCTATTTTGCATAACGTTAACTTTTTAGAGTCGGCAAATATAATCTTTTCGTCCTAAATATAATAATTCAATACTAATGAATATATAATAAAAGATTCTCGAAAATCATTAAGGAACAATCATATTAATATCTTTGTATAAAAAAATTATTGTGCTTAAAAAAAATATAATCTTTCTACTTCTAGTATTCAGCACCTCTCTTTTTTGTCAAAACAATTTTTACAGAGACACGACTGTAGCTTTAATTGAAAACAATATAAAATTTAAAAATGCTTGGGCAGGAGGTATCAATTCAGCACAATTTCACGAAATTGATTTAGATCTTGATGGAAATAAAGATTTAATTGTATTTGATAAAACTGGAAATAAACTACTTCCTTTTTTAAATAAAAATGGAGAGTTTTTATTTGCACCGGATTACAGAAGTTCATTTCCATTACATCAAGACGGAAAAAAATTACATGATTGGGTAATTTTTGCTGACTATAACTGCGATGGCAAAAACGACATTTATACTTATTCTTCTGGCGGATTTGCCATTTTTAAAAATACATCAACAACATCTCTTAGCTTCGAACTTACAGATACTCTAGTTAGAAGTAATTATGGTGGTCCAATACCGCTTAACATATTTATTTCAGCAGTTGACATTCCTGCAGTTGCTGATGTTGATAATGATGGAGATTTAGATATTTTAACATTTAAAATAACAGGCGGTTTTATTGAATATCACAAAAACTTGGCCATGGAAACTACTGGTAGTTGTGACACGATTTTATTTGAATTATCAGAAAGTTGTTGGGGTAATTTCTATGAAGGACTAAACACATACACCCTAAATTGTCAAAATTGTCAATGCCCTCCAATTATTAATCATCCCAATTCCAAACAAAAGCATGCTGGCTCAACTCTTCTTGCAATAGATATTGATAATGATAATGACAAAGACATAATTTTAGGCGATATCAGCTTTAATAATTTAAATTTATTGATTAATGGTGGAGACAGTCTGAATGCAAATATGATTATGGTTGATTCACTTTTTCCATCAAATAATTTAAATACTTTACCCGCTAACTTAGAAATTTTTCCAGCTGCCTATTATCTGGATTTAACTAATGATGGAGTTAAAGATTTAATGGTCACAACAAATAGTGAAAACAATTCATCTAATTTCACAAGTTGTTGGCTATTTGATAACTCTGGCTCAAACACTAATGTTGATTTTAATTTCTTACAAAATAATTTCATTCAAGATGAAATGATTGACCTAGGCTCTGGTAGTTACCCAACATTTTTTGATCATAATAATGATGGTCTTCTTGATATTGTTGTTGGAAATTACGGATATCATCAAAGTGGAGGAAATCCAGTATCTTCACTAGCACTTTTTGAAAATACTGGGTCTTTAAGCAATCCTGAATTTACTCTTATTGATAGAGATTGGCAAAACATATCCAATATCAACCTTAATATAAATCTTAACATACCTGCGATCAATCTGTCTCCTACATTTGGTGATTTAGATGGTGACTCTGATCAAGATATGATTTTAGGAGATGCTAATGGTAAATTGCATTTCTTTGAAAATACTGGCTCAACTCCAACAAATTTTGTGTTAGCTGAAGTTGAGTACAAAGGTCTTGATGTTGGATATTTTGCTAGCCCTCAATTAGTTGATTTAAATAGAGACGGACTTCTTGATTTAATTATTGGAGAACAATCAGGAACTATCAATTATTGTGAAAACTCTGGAACATTAAACAATGCAACTTTTGATACAATTATTGAATATTTTGGTGGTATTGATATAGAAAGTAATATTATTAGTTCAGGATTCAGTACACCAAAATTTTATGACAATAATGGAAATTATGAATTATACACTGGTTCATTTACTGGCCAAACCTATGTTTTTGATAATATTGATAATAATCTATTTGGAACGTTTGATTCATTAACAATTCTAAGTTTTAATGAAGGTGGAAAAAACATGATTGCTATGCAAGACATTAACAATGATCAAAAGCCAGATCTTTTAATTGGAAATTATTCTGGAGGGTTAAGCCTTTTTAGTAGTGACTCATCTGTTATTAATAATCTAATTATTACGACTCATCAGGAATTTGAATCTTACCCAAATCCAACATCCAGATTTTTAACCATTGAAAACAATATCACTGGTAAACTAACAATTACAAATGCTGTTGGAAAAATTGTTTTAATTGAAAATAAAAAAACAAAAAAAATAACTCTTGATCTAAAAAATATTGACAGCGGTTTATATCTAATAAACATCAATAATTATACCTCTAAAATTATTGTTCAATAAAAATATTTTTTTTACAGAAATCTATACCATTTATTATAAAATAAATGACGAAATTTAGAGCATGAAAACACAAAAAAACAAGTTGTCATTCCATAGTTTTAAAGATCTAAATTTAGATGAAATTAAGCTAGCTGAGCCTAGCGTAGCTGCTGGATTTCCTTCTCCTGCAGATGATTTTATTGAAATGGAAATCAACCTACAAGACTACATTGTAAAAAATAAAGAGGCTACTTTTTGTGTTAAAGTTGAAGGCACATCAATGACTAAAGCTGGTATTAATAGTGGTGATATTATGATTGTAGATAGATCGCTACATCCAAAACACAATGACATTGTACTTGCAGTAATTGATGGAGAATTTACTGTTAAAAGAATAGCCGTCAATGAAGAAAGTTTATACTTAATGCCTGAAAACGACAGCTTCTCTCCTATTAAAATCACTACAGCGATGAACTTCCAGGTATGGGGCATCATCACCCATATAATACACAAAGCACGTTGATAGCATTAGTTGATTGTAATAATTTTTATGCCTCATGTGAGCGTGTGTTTCGTCCTGACTTAGAACAAAAACCAATTGTAGTCCTATCAAATAATGACGGATGCGTTATTGCGAGAAGCAACGAAGCAAAAAAATTAGGAATTAAAATGGGAGAGCCAGCTTTTAAAAAAAAAGAGGTTTTCAAAAAAAATAAAGTACAAATTTTCTCAACAAACTTTGTCTTGTATGGAGATATGTCAAAGCGTGTAATGTCAATACTGAAAAAAAACAGTAAAGACATAGAAATATACTCTATTGATGAAGCTTTTCTAGAATGCTACAATGAAGATTTGGAAAATTATGCTGTCAATCTTAGAAATAAAGTGAAAAAATGGACAGGTATACCTGTATCTGTTGGTATTGCTAAAACTAAAGTTTTAGCAAAAATTGCTAATCATATAGCTAAGAAATACAAAAAATCAGGAGCTTTTATTCTAGATAATCAAGAAATTATTGAAAAAGCATTAAAATTTACCGCTGTAGAAGACATCTGGGGAATAGGAAAAAATTATGCTAAAACACTAAAAGAATATGGAGTAAATACTGCATATGATCTAACTTGTATTGAAGAAGGCTGGATTAAGAAAAATTTTTCAGTTGTTGGATTAAGAATCGTACAAGAACTCAAAGGAATTAACTGTCTAGAAATAGAAAGTGAGTATAAAAAGAAAAAAAATATTTGTACATCTAGATCATTTGGTCAGCCAGTATCAGATTATAATAAACTTAAAGAAGCCTTAAGCACATTTGCTGTTAGATGCTGTGAGAAACTGCGAAAACAAAGAACATGTAGCTCTGAAATAAGAGTTTTTATATATACAAATCCATTTAATCCAAGACAAAAGCAATACTATGGAACAAAAAGTATAAAATTAGATCATGCTACCAACGATAATCAAATTATTATACAAGAAGTAATCAAAGCTTTAAAATTAATATATAAAAAAGGGTATAGCTATAAAAAAGCTGGAGTAATTGTAGGAAAATTAATTAATGATGATGAAGTACAACTTAGTCTATTTGATCAGTTGACAAATAGAAATAGATACATGAAAATATCAAAGGTTATAGATAAAATTAATAATAGTATGGGAAGAGACAAACTTCGGATAGCAACTCAAGGTTTTGACAGAAAATGGAAAATGAAACAAGAGCAATTATCACCATGCTATACTACAAGAATAGATGAAATACTAAAAGTTAAAGTATAAGAAAAGGAGAAAGCACAATACTTTCTCCTTTAAAAATACATTAGTTAAACTACTTAATTAAACTAACACTTCTAGATATAAATCCAGTTAGATCTTCTCCTTTTAACATACCTTGGGACAGTAAAGCCAAGTCTAAAACTTGTTTAATTAAATCAACACGTTTCTTTTTTGTTTTTTCAGAGAGTATCTTATTAATTAAATCATGATTAGAATTAACAGCAAGATTATATGATTCAGGCATAGCACCAAACATTTGCATACCTCCACCAGAAAGTTGCTGTTGCTCTTTCATTCTTCTCATAAATTCACTTTGAGTGATAACAATTGGAGAATCAGAAACAGACATGTTTTGAATTTGTACAGTGAATTTTTCCTTATCGAGCTGCTCCTCTATCATTTTCTGAAGTTTTTCTTGCTCTTTTTCAGAAAGTTTAGAAACATTTGAATCTTCTTTTTCAATTAATTTATCAATAATATCAGCATCAACTCTAGAAAACTGAACATCAGTATTGGTTGACTCTAATTTACTTATGAGATGGCTAACTAGTGGACCACCTAATTCAAGTACTTCATATCCCTTATCTGTTGCTGTTTTAACAAAACTATGTTGTTCTTTTTTATCATTTGTATAAAGAACAATTGTCTTGCCATCTTTATTTTTTTGAGGCTCTTTAACTTTATCAAAAAACTCTGAGAAGGTATAATAATTATTTTCTGTGTTTTTGTAAAGAGCAAAATCATTAGCCTTATCAAAGAATTTTTGCTCTGTAAGCATTCCATATTCTATAAATACTTTGACATCATCCCATTTATCTTCAAAATCTTTCCTATCCTTTTTGAACATTTGGGCTAACTTATCAGCAACCTTTTTAGTAATATGACTTGATATTTTTTTTACATTTCCATCAGCTTGTAAATATGATCTAGAAACATTTAAAGGGATATCGGGAGAATCAATGACACCATGTAAAAGAGTAAGGAATTCAGGCACTATATTTTCAACATTATCTGTAATAAAAACCTGATTGCTATAAAGATTAATCTTATTTTTTTGAACTTCTAGATTATTTTTAAGCTTTGGAAAATATAAAATACCGGTTAAATTAAATGGAAAATCAACATTTAAGTGAATGTGGAATAGAGGTTCACTAAATTCCATTGGATATAGTTCTCTATAAAATTCCTTGTAATGATTTTCCTTTAAATTAGAAGGTGTTTTTGTCCAAGCAGGTTTAGTATTATTAATGATATTATCAGATACTTTATCAATTTTTATAATATTACCATCATCATCTTTTTTACCCTTTGGATCATCAATTTTTTCTGACTTAGTTCCAAACTTAATTTCAACAGGTAAAAACTTACAATATTTATTAAGAATTTGCGAAATTCTTGTTTCTTCTAAAAATTCAACTGAATCATCAGAAATATGTAATATTACATCTGTTCCTTTAGTTTTTTTCTTGGCCTCGTCCATCGTAAAATTTGGAGAACCGTCACATACCCATCTTACTGGTAAACTATTTGGCTTTTGACTTTTAGAAATAATTTCTACTTCCTTGGCTACCATAAAAGCTGAATAAAAACCTAAACCAAAGTGACCAATTATAGAATTTTTCTTATCTGCATCTTTATATTTATTGACAAATTCTTCTGCTCCAGAAAATGCTATTTGATTTATATATTTATCAACCTCATCTGCTGTCATTCCGATTCCATTGTCTCTGATTGTTAAAGTTTTAGCTTCTTTATCAAGAACAACTTCAACTCTTAATTTATTTAGATCAGCCTTTAGTTCCCCAATATTTTTAAGTGTTTTCATTTTTTGAGTAGCATCAACAGCATTAGAAACCAGCTCTCTTAAAAATATCTCATTATCTGAATATAAAAACTGCTTTATTATTGGAAAAATATTTTCCGTTTGAACATTTATATTTCCTCTTTTTTTCATTGTATTATTTTTTCTTTTAACTATTTAGTTGCAATACACGTGCCATAATTAATTTACATGACAAAAATAAAATTAAAATGAAAAAATGTCAGTAAAAACTATCTTATTAACTTAACTTGACCGGAATATTTAAAGTCTTGTCCATAAATATTTACTAAATCAATTACATACATATAGATTCCACTTGGAACATCCAAACTATTTTGCATTGATCTACCATCCCACCCAACATCTATTGAATTTGAAATAAATATTTGTTGACCCCAACGATTATATATTTCCATTTTAAATTCTAAGATTCCCATTCCATAGGCTTTGAAAATATCATTAAGCTCATCATTAGTTGAAAATGGAGTAAATGCATTAGGAATATATATATTATAGTCCGTAACTTTTAAATATTTCTCTAAGGTATCTACGCAATTATATAAGGTGGTAATAATTAATGTGACGTTATAATTACCGGTATCTGAATATGAATGATAAACCACAGAATCATAATCGTAATAACCATCACCAAAATCCCATTGCCAAGAAACAATTTCATGTCCATTTAAATTTGTAATATCTATAAACCTAATAGGGTCATCAAGTTGTTCATACAATTTTTCCCACTCAGATAGAATTCTAAAATCAATTATAGGACTTGGAATATTATTTATTGTTAATGAATCAATTATTTCACACGAATTATTATCTAAAACAGTCACAAAATAATTTCCTGGGTAGAAATTATCATAAGTTGAAGTAGTTGAACCGTTGCTCCACAAATAATTATATGGTGATACTCCTCCATTTACATTTACTGTTGCCTTACCAACACCTCTACTACAGGTATCCGTATATTCAATAATAGTCATACTCAAAGAATCAGGTTGAAATAATGTAACCGTATCAAAATATTGACAGTTATTTACATCTAATAACTCAATAGAATAAACTCCAGAATTTAAAGAATCAATTGTCCATAATACAAAGTTATTTGCTGCTAAAGATCCATTCCACAAAATTGAATAAGGTGTTACCCCACCAATTGGACCTACTGAAACAGATCCATCATTTTGACCATAACAACTTATTGAATACCCACTATAATCACTTGTTAAAAGAACATCAGCTGCTAAATTTTGAGGTTCATCCAGTATAATTTTAACTTGATCTAAACATCCTAGACTGTCTGTTATAGTTACATTGTATGTTCCAGCTGATAAATCAAAGATAGAATCTTGCGTTGAAAGATTAGACCATAAATAGGTATATGGACCATATCCTCCTGTGACATTTAACTCTATCCATCCATCTGAATATCCATTACAAGATATATCAAAACCATTATAATCAGATGTGACATAATTATTATTTTGAGGAATATTGATAGGTTGATTTAAACTTATTGTCGTATCAACAGCACATAAATTTGCATCAGTGATTATCAAAGTATATGCTCCTGCAGTTAAGTTGTAAATATCTTCAAAAGATGAAGAAAATGAATTGGGGCCAAACCATGAATAAACATAAGGTGGCATACCACTATTCAATTGCATTGTCACTTCTATAAATCCTGTGCTATCACCATAACATTGAATATTTTGAATATTTAAAGTATAATCTATCTCATCTTCTTCTAATACCTCAACAGAATCTGTATATAAGCATCCATTAGAATCAGTTACAGTATAATTATAATAACCAGCATATAAGCTATTTGTATCTGTACTTCCCCAATCTACAAAATATGGACTCACTCCTCCGAAAATATTTAAATTAATACTTCCTGTGCTATCTCCGTAACACAAAACATTAGTAACAATTGGTGTCACCTGTAAATTACTTGGTTGAGAAATAAAAAATGAAGTATCTAAGTAACATCCAAAACTATCAGTAATTAGACAAGTATATGTACTATCACCAAATAATTGAAATATATCCTGTGTTGTAGCGCCATTAGACCACTGAAAAGTATATGGTGGAATTCCTAATCCAACACTTAAATTAATTTGTCCAGATGAATCACCATAACATAAAACATTATTAATAATTGCATTTGCCGATAAATTATCAGAAATCGTTAAATCTAAAACAACTATACTATCACATCCACTATTAGCTGATAGTGAATCAACATATACACCAGATGAATCATATACAATTCCACCAAATGTGTAAATTCCACAAGATTCAACACTAAGATTTGTAATAACTGGGGGAATAATAGTTAAGAAAATTTGAGCTAAACTATCACAACCACTAGAATTAATAAATAAACTATCATATAAACCACTACTTGTGAAGGTTATTCCGTTCCATGAATAACTATTACATGCTGTGACTATTGATGAACTTGATGTTGAGTTTAATATAATTAAATCTAAAGTAACAATACTATCACAACCGTTCACTGAAGTATATGTGTTTGAATATTGACCACTAGAACTGTAAGATACTCCATCCCACACATACAAATCACAAGCAGTATCAGAAATTGAATTAGAAACAGAATAATTAATAATTAAATCTAAAATAACTAAACTATCACAACCATAACTATTAAAGAGTAAACTATCATAAACTCCACTTACTGTGTAATTAGTACCTAGCCATAAATATGAATCACAAGATGTTACATTTATAGTTGTAGTGTCTGAATAATTTATTGTTAAATCTAAAATAGCAAGGCTATCACAACCATAGCTATTAAAGAGCAAACTATCATAAACTCCACTTACTGTATAATTAGTACCTAGCCATAAATATGAATCACAAGATGTTACATTTATAGTTGTAGTGTCTGAATAATTTATTGTTAAATCTAAAATAACTAAACTATCACAACCATCTGAATTGAAAAACAAACTATCATAAACACCACTTACTGTGTAATTATTACCTAGCCATAAATATGAATCACAAGATATTTCATTTATAGTTGTGGTATCTGAATAGTTTATTGTTAAATCTAAAATAACTAAACTATCACAGCCTTGTGAATTAGCAAACAAACTATCATAAATACCACTTACTGTGTAATTATTACCTAGCCATAAATATGAATCACAAGATGTTACACTTGTAGTTGTGGTATCCGAATAATTTATTGTTAAATCTAAAATAACTAAACTATCACAACCATCTAAATTGAAATACAAACTATCATAAACACCACTTACAGTATAGTTAGTGCCTAGCCATAAATATGAATCACAAGACGTAACATTTATTAATGTAGTATCTGAATAGTTTAAAGTTAAAATTAACATAGCTAAACTATCACAACCTTGTGAATTAGTAAACAAACTATCATAAACTCCATTAGCAAAAAATGTAATTCCATTCCATGTGTATGAGTCACAAGATGTTATAACATTAAACGAAGATGTACTATTCAAAATAGTCAAGTCTAGAGAAACTATACTATCACAGCCATCAACATTTAGTAAAGAATCAATATAAACCCCCGTTGAATCATAAATTATTCCATTCCAATTGTAAGAATCACATGATATTATAGTATCATATGTAAATATTTCTGCAGGTTGTGAAATACAGATATCAAGAGTGTCATTACAATTTAAACTATCTGTCATTACAATCTTATAACAATCTTCCATTAATGATGTAAATGTTACGTTAGCATATGTATATCCACCACTAATTGGAGATTGACCAATTTGTTGCCATGATCCAATTGTTGAATTAAAAAGTTGTAATGAATAATGAAATAAACCAAAACCTCCTGTTCCCCCCACTTGTATATACCCATCATTTCCTCCAAAACATGATACATTCTGAGAATCAACTAAAACAATATTACACTGAGGATAAATACAACTTGAACTACAAGAAGCTAGTGAATCATAATTTAATGCTAACGGATCCATACATCCAGAAGTTAAAATAGTTAAGTATAAATTAACTGTACTGTCACAACCATTTATATCTTGATATACATTAACATATAAATTTGATGAGTCATATGAAATACCATCCCACAAATAAATATCACAAGCTGTATCAAAAACAGTGATGATGCTAGATGGAAAAATAGTTAAATCAATTATTGCTAAACTATCACAGCCACTACTATTGGTAAATAAACTATCATAGATACCACTAACTGTATAGATTATTCCGTTCCATAAATAACTATCACAAGAAGTAATATTTGTTATTGATGTATCAGAATTATTTATTGTAAGATCAATTATTGCTAAACTATCACAGCCATTAATATTAGTTAGTAAACTATCATAGATACCACTTGTAGTATAAGTTGTCCCAAGCCAAGAATAACTATCACATGAAACAATATTTGTTGATATTGTATCTGAATAGAATACTGTAAGATCCAATATTACTAAACTATCACAGCCACTAGTATTTGTAAATAAACTATCATAAACTCCACTTGTTGTATAAGTTGTTCCAAGCCAAAAATAACTATCACAGGCTGATATTTGACTAGTAACTGTATCTGAATCATATATGGTTAGAATTAACATAGCCATACTATCACAACCATCGGAGTTTATAAATAATGAATCATAAAATCCACTTAAATTGTAAGTTACGCCATTCCACAAATAGCTTTCACAAGCAGAAATAGTATCTAGAGATGATGTGTTATTTGCTATAGTTAGATCTAAAGTGATTAAACTATCACAGCCATTAATATCTGTAAATAGCGTATCATAAGTTCCACTTACATACAATGTTGTATCATACCAATCATATGAACCACAAGAAGTTATTATCTGTGTTTCTGAATAACTATAATTTACAGTGAGAACTAGAGTAATAATACTATCACAACCATTAATAGATGTCAATGTATCTGAATAAATACCTGTACTATCATATAATAAACCATTATAAAATGAGAAAACATAGCTATCACATGCAACAACTGTATCTACATATAAATAAGAGGAATGAATAATCAAATTAAGTGATATAATACTATCACATCCATTAATTGAAGTTAGAGTATCCAAATATGTTCCAGAGTTATTATATAATATTCCGTTGAATAAATAACTATCACATGCGTTTACTGTATCATAAGTTATATAAGAATTATTAATAGTAAGATCTAATATTACTAAACTATCACAACCTTGATTTGTTTGGTATAAGCTATCATAAATTCCACTATTTACATAAACGGTTCCGTCCCATAAAAAACTATCGCAGCTTGAAACAAATAGCTCTGTAGTATCAATTATAGTAATGGTTAAATCTAAATATACAAGACTATCGCATCCTTCAATATTAGATAATAAACTGTCATAGATTCCACTTGTTGTATAAGTAACACCTAACCATGTGTAAGAATCACATATTGTAATATTCGTAGTAGTAGTATCTGAAGTATTGATCGTAAGATCTAATACTACTAAACTATCACAGCCACTAGTATTGGTAAATAAACTATCATAGATTCCACTTGTTGTATAAGTTGTACCAAGCCAGGTGTAGGAATCACATGCAGTTTCTTGCGTGGTAGTAGTATCTGAGGTATTAATTGTCAAATCCAATATTACCAAACTATCACAACCTTCAATATTTGAATA
>JBJKXM010000066.1:0-24663 GCA_045561575.1 Flavobacteriales bacterium | reverse complement strand
ATAAATAAATTCTGAAGCAGAAACTTTGCTCCTGTTAATAAAACTTTTGTAGTTCCAGTTATGATTACCTCATATTTATCAGAATCAAAAATAGCAGCAATCTTAGGTTTAAGATCTAGCATAATTTCGTCCATCTTATTAGCACTAATATCTTTTATACGCAGACTTATTCTTGCCTCTTGATTTAATGAATCAATAAGCATATTTCGCATATCAATATTTGAATTTGTGTTTGTAATATAATTAGTAAGAAATATTTGCTCTTGATTATTTGGAAGATTATAATATGAAGTGTCATTATTATAATATACTTGTTTGGTATACTTAATAAAATCCAAGTAAGATGACGGTTGTGAAAATTCAGGATATGATGTAAGTAAATATGATAATTCATCAATTTTTTTCAAATTATAAGACTTAAACAAACCATTTTTCTTATTTGTATTTACTAAAATCTCTAATGGAAGAACACCACCATAGTTATCTTCAAAAAATTTTAGATCTTTATATAGCTCCCCTTTTTTATTAAAATCTTCACTTAGATTTCCAGTAAAATTCATTTTTGTTAATCCATAAATTGATATTAATAAAATAATAACTGTGAATCTATATATTACAGATCTTCTATGCTTTACTAAAAACAATAAATAACCAACCATTGCTAAAACCCATTTTCTATCTAAATGTTTGGTGTGATTTTTTCTTGGAGGCGGAAAAAACGAAAAGAAAATAGGTATTAAAAATAATGACAAAAGATAAATAACTAAAATATTAATCGAAGCTATAAGGCCAAATTCTTGTAAAGATTGACTACTGGTTAATAAGAAAGCAGCAAATCCAGTAGCAGTTGTAATATTTGTTAGTAATGTAATATTACCTATCTTACTTATCATTACTCTTAAGGATTTTTCTTTATTTCCATTTTTCCTATACTCATTATGAAATTTATTAATAAGAAAAATGCAGTTTGGTATACCAATAACAATTAAAACAGGAGGAACTAGTGCCGTTAGTAATGTTATGTTGTAATTAAAAATCTCAACAAAACCAAAAGACCAAATCACTCCTAATAAAACTACAATTAAAGAAATTAACATTGCCTTAAATGATCGGAAAAAAAGATATAAAATAAAAGATGTTATAAAGAGTGTAAGAAATATAAATAAACTAATTTCAGATTGTAGTATTACAGAATTAACACTTCGCATATATGGCATTCCTGAGTAATGTATTTTAACACCATATCTCTCGGCATATGTTTCAACAAGCTCTTTTGCTGAAAAAACAAGCTCGTCTCTGTTCTTTGAGCGAACAATATCTTCATCTAAATCAATTAAAATTAAGGGATAATTATAATTCACAATCCCACTGTAAAAACTCTGCTTAGTAAGAACATCTAAGAGTGAGTCTAATAAATTTTGAGATGATATATTTTCAGGAAACCATGAAGAAATATCGAACCGTTTTTCTTCCGAGTTTTTTTCTAATTTAGACAGTCTATTAACAGAAAAAATACTATTGACACCATCTATACTATCAATTTTATTACATATTGAATTCCAAAAATTAAACCTTTCAACTGAATAAAATTCTGGATCAGAAATCGCAATAGCTATTACATGATTTTCTCCATATTTTTTTTGGAAATTTTCGTTGTCAATGTATTCCTTATGAGATGACGGTAAAATTTTAGCTCTGTCAACAGACAATTGAACATTAACTGAATGTTGTGCTATAAAAAAAGTTAATACAGCTATAATAGCTATTATTAAAAAACGAAATTTTAAAATAAAAACCGCTAACTTATCCCACATTATATTCTTTCAGCATTAAAGATAAATTGGGGTAATTAAACTTGCATTATATCTGATTCCTTTGAAGAGAAAATACTATCAATTTTTGTAGTAAATTCGTTTGTAATATTTTGGACACTTTCTTCGGCATCTCTAATTATATCTTCTGAAACCCCTTCTTTTCCTATTCTTTTAAGTTCGTCATTAGATTTTTGCCTAACATTTCTGCAGCTAATTTTAGATTTTTCAATTTCTATTTTAACTTGCTTGACTAAGTCTCTTCTTCTTTCCTCTGTAAGCGGAGGCACATTGATAATTACTTTTTCTCCATTATTTGAAGGATTAAAACCAAGTTGTGCATCTACAATTGCTTGCTCTATTTCAGTAATCATGTTTTTATCAAAAGGTTGTATAGAAATAGTTTGAGAATCAGGTGTTGTAATATTTGCCATTTGAGATAATGGAGTTATTGATCCATAATAATCAACCTTGACAGCCCTTAACATTTGAGGGGATGCTTTACCTGCCCTAATCTTAGACAAACTTATTTCTAGGTGATCTATGCTTTCTTGCATTTGTTCTTTTGCTAGATCTAAACAAAAATTTATTTCTTCATTCATATTACAAATTTATTAAAGTTCCAACTTTTTTTCCCTCACACACCTTTAGTAAATTACCCTTAGTATTCATATTAAACACATTAATTGGTAATTTATTTTCTTTACATAATGTAAAAGCAGTTAAATCCATGATTTTTAAATCTAAGTTGTATGCTTCATCAAATGTTATGGTCTCAAATTTAGTTGCATTTTTATCTTTTTCAGGATCTGCAGAATAAACACCATCAACTCTGGTTCCTTTTAAAATAGTATCAGCTTCAATCTCTACAGCTCTTAATGCAGCCGCAGTATCTGTAGTGAAATATGGATTTCCTGTACCACCACCAAAAATAACTACTCTATTTTTTTCCAAATGACGAATTGCTCTTCGTCTTATATATGGCTCAGCAATTTGTTCCATTCTTATTGCTGTTTGTAGTCTAGTTTCAATATTTAAAGATTCTAATGCTGACTGTAAAGCCATTCCATTTATTATTGTTGCAAGCATTCCCATATGATCTCCCTGAACTCTATCGAAACCAGATTTTTCAGACTGAATCCCTCGATATATATTTCCTCCTCCTATCACAATAGCTATTTGGCATTCTTGATCTACTATTGATTTTACATCTTTAGCATATGAGCTTAAAACATCAGAATCAATACCATATTTTTGATTTCCCATTAATGCTTCTCCACTAAGTTTTAGAAGAATCCTATTATATTTCATTTTTTAAAATTTAAATTAAAAAAAAAGAGATTATAAAATCTCTTTTCTTTATTTAACTTGACAAACCTACTCTTTTAAAGCAAGTTACCGACAACGCATCGCCATGTTCTTTAAGATACTGTGCAACAGTTTTCTTTCCATCTTTTATAAATGCTTGATTCAATAATGTATTTTCTTTAAAAAACTTATTTAATCTTCCCATTGCTATTTTCTCTAACATTTCTTCAGGCTTACCTTCTTGTCGTGCTAAATCCTTAGCAATTTCTAATTCTCTATCAATTGTTTCTTGATCAACACCATCTTTATCAACAGCAATAGGACTCATTGCTGCTACCTGCATTGCAACATCTCGAGCAACCTGATGATCTACTGGATTGTTAAATCCAACTATTGTTGCTAATCTATTTCCTGCATGTACATATGAACTTACTTGTACATCTTCGACAACTTGAGCGCTTACTTCAATTTTTTCTCCGATTACTCCAGTTTGCTCAAGAACTTTTTCAGCGACAGACATTCCATCTTCTAAAACTAAAGTATTTAAATCCTCACTTGAAGCTAAATTTTCTGATACTGCTTTATCAAGTATATTTTTAGCTATGTTTATGAAGTCTTCGTTTTTTGCAACAAAATCTGTTTCACAGTTTAAAGAAATTAAAACTGCTTTATTGTTTTCTTTATTATTTTTAGCAATTACTACTCCTTCAGTAGCTTGTCTATCGGCTCTTTTAGCTGCTACTTTTTGTCCTTTTTTACGAAGTATATCTACTGCTTGATCAAAATCTCCATTAGCTTCAATTAAAGCTTTTTTACAGTCCATCATACCTGAACCTGTTTGCCTTCTTAATTTACCTACATCTGATGCTGATATTTGTGTCATTTTTTAAAAGTATTTTAATTATTTCTTTGCTTCTTCAGATATTTTTTTTGCTTTCTTTTGTTTTTCAAGTGCTTTTTTATCTTGTTCCTCTGATCTTTCGGATAAACCTTCAGAAATTGCCTTTGTAACAACTTCTACAATATGTGTTATTGATTTTGAAGCATCGTCATTTCCAGGAATTGGATAATTTACAAGACTTGGATTGGTGTTAGTGTCAGTTAAAGCAAATGAACGAATCCCTAATTTTGTAGATTCTTTGAGTGCAATATGCTCTTTATTAATATCAATAATAAAAATAGCAGCAGGCATTCGATTCATTTTTACGATACTTCCTAAATTAATCTCTAGCTTTTCTCTTGTTCTATCAATCTGTAACCTTTCTCTTTTTGATAGTGTATCAAAAGTTCCATCTATTTTCATTTTATCAATTCCATCCATTTTTTTTATGGATTTTCTGATAGTTGAAAAGTTAGTTAATAATCCACCAGGCCATCTTTCTGTTATGTATGGCATATCTAACTTTTTTGCTGCCTCAGCAACAATTGATTTTGCTTGTTTTTTTGTTGCAACAAATAATATCTTTTTACCAGACTTAGCTATTTGTTTCATAGCAGCAGCAGCTTCATCAAGCATTGCAACTGTTTTATTTAAATCAATTATGTGTATACCATTTTGTTCCATAAATACATATGGAGCCATTGCTGGATTATACTTTTTCTTAAGGTGACCAAAATGAACACCTGCTTGTAATAATTCTTTGAAATTTGTTCTTGACATGTTTACTTTCTTTTTAAGTTTAATCAACCAATTAGTAGAAGTTGGACTTGTCTAATCGGTTTAGATTCTAAACAATTAATAATTTTATCTTTTAACCCACTGGAATTTCTTTCTTGCTTTTTTCTGACCAGGCTTCTTTCTCTCAACAACTCTTGGGTCTCTAGTTAAAAGCCCTTCTGCTTTTAAAGCCGGTCTATTTTCAACATCTAATTCGCACAATGCTCTTGAAATGGCAAGTTTTATTGCATCTGCTTGACCTGTATTTCCGCCTCCATTAACATTTACTTTAACATCAAACTTACCTACTAAATCTAAAACAGAAAAAGGGTGAAGTAATCTTTGCTGAAGACCTTCTACAGGAAAGAAATCTTTGTAATCTTTTTTGTTTATTGTAATTGCTCCTTTACCTTTTTTTAAATAAATTCTGGCAACTGATGCCTTTCTTCTTCCTATTGCGTGAATCGTATCCATACTATATTAAATCATTTAAGTTAAGATTAACTGGCTTTTGTGCTTCTTTGTCATGATCTTCTCCAGAAAAGATATAACAGTTTTTTAAAATTGCAGCTCCTAATTTATTTTTCGGGAGCATTCCTTTTATAGCATGTCTAACCACTGATGTACCATCTTTTTCTAACATCTTTCTTGGAGAAATTCTTTTTTGTCCACCTGGAAAACCAGTATAACTAAAAATCTCTCTGTCATCCATTTTATTTCCAGACATGGTGATTTTAGATGCGTTTACAATAACAACATTGTCTCCACAATCAGCATGAGGCGTAAAGTTTGTTTTGTATTTTCCTCTTAGAACTTTTGCAATCTTAGAAGCAAACCTTCCTAAATTTTCTCCATTTGCGTCTACTACAAACCACTTTTTATCAGCAGTGATTTTGTTAGAAGACAATGTTTTATAACTTAATGTATCCACAGTATTTAAATTTTACTTTTTAAAAGGGCTGCAAATCTACACTTTTTTTATCTAAATCAAAATATTTATAGATTATAATTACTCTAGCACATTTAGCTGTTTTCCAACCTTAATAAATGCGCTAATCGCTTTATCAAGATCTTCTTGGCTATGAGCAGCTGAAATTTGAACTCGAATTCTAGCCTGATCTTTAGGAACAACAGGAAAAGAAAAACCAATTACATATATACCTTCATCTAGTAATTTATCAGCCATATCACCTGCAAGTCGTGCATCATATAACATAACTGGAACTATAGGATGAACACCTTCTTTTATATCAAAACCAGCTTCTGACATAGCTTTTCTAAAGTATTTCGTATTTGCTTCCAGCTTATCTCTAAGATCAGTAGATTTTTCTAAGATTTCTAAAACTTTTATACCTGAACCAACGATTGAAGGAGCTAATGAATTTGAAAATAAGTATGGTCTTGATTTTTGACGTAACATCTCTATGATTTCCTTTCTACCAGAAGTAAATCCGCCCATAGCTCCACCTAAAGCTTTTCCTAATGTGCCTGTTATAATATCAACTCTGCCAATAACATCACAGTGTTCATGAGTTCCTCTTCCTGTTTTCCCAACAAAACCTGTTGAATGACAATCGTCAACCATTACTAATGCATCATACTTTTCAGCTAAATCACATATTTTATCTAGCTGAGCAATATATCCATCCATTGAAAAAACACCATCAGTTACAATTACTCTATTTCTTTGTGGTTGTGATTCTATTAATTTAGCTTCTAAATCTTGCATATCATTATTTTGATATCTGTATCTAACAGCCTTACATAATCTTACCCCATCAATTATAGAAGCATGATTTAATGAATCAGAAATAATTGCATCTTCTTTTCCAAAAATTGGCTCAAACAAGCCTCCATTTGCATCAAATGCAGCGGCATATAAAATTGTATCTTCAGTGGAAAGAAAAGACGATATCTTGTTTTCTAAAGTCTTATGAATATCTTGAGTGCCACATATAAATCTAACCGAAGACATTCCAAAGCCGTGAGAATCTAGAGCATCTTTTGCAGCTTGAACGACTTTTGGATGGGATGAAAGTCCTAAGTAATTATTAGCACAAAAATTCAATACATTTTCTCCCGTACTAACTTCTATTTCTGTAGATTGAGGCTTTACAATTACTCTTTCTTTTTTAAATAATCCGGCCTTAGAAATACTATCAAGTTCCGTTTGAAGTTGTTGTTTTAATTTTCCAATCATAATAATTTTTTACGTGCTTGCAAAGATAAAGACTATTGAAGAAAGAATTAATTAACTAAGAATATGTAAATAAACTAAGATACAAAGCAAGCACTAAACAACACCTTGATCTAGCATTGCCTCAGCAACCTTTAAGAAACCAGCAATATTTGCACCCTTTACATAATTAATATAATCCCCATCCTTACCATGCTCTACACATTGAGAATGAATATCATTCATTATTGTTTTCAGCTTAGTGTCAACTTCTTCACGAGTCCAATTCATTCGTAATGAATTTTGAGACATCTCTAATCCAGATGTTGCAACACCCCCAGCATTTGAAGCTTTTCCTGGAGCAAATAATATTTTAGCATTTAAAAATACCTCTATTGCATCAGGGGTAGATGGCATATTAGCCCCCTCGGAAACACATATACATCCATTACTTACTAGAGTTTCTGCTTCAGTTTTATTTAATTCATTTTGAGTAGCACAAGGAAGGGCAATATCACACTTAATTACCCAAGGTTTTTCTTCATGGAATTCACAGCCATAATGATCAGCATACTCCTTAATCCTTCCTCTTTTAACATTCTTCAAATTCATAATAAAAGCTAACTTATCTGAATCAATCCCGTCTTTATCAAAGATATATCCAGATGAATCAGACATTGAAACTACTTTAGCGCCCAGCTCGGTTGCTTTTTCACATGAATATTGAGCTACATTTCCTGAGCCAGAAATTACAACAGTTTTTCCTTTAAACGAATCACCTTTTACTGCTAACATGTTTTGTGCAAAATACACATTACCATATCCCGTCGCTTCAGGTCTAATTAAAGATCCACCCCAGCCTAAGCCTTTTCCAGTCAAGACACCAGTGAACTCATTTCGTATTCTTTTGTATTGACCAAACATATATCCAATTTCTCTACCCCCAACACCTATATCACCAGCAGGCACATCCGTATTTGGACCTATGTGTTTACATAATTCCGTCATAAAAGATTGGCAGAATTTCATAATTTCATTATCACTTTTTCCCTTTGGATCAAAATTTGAGCCTCCTTTTCCACCTCCCATTGGAAGTGTAGTTAATGCATTTTTAAAAACTTGCTCAAATGCTAAAAATTTTAATATAGACAAGTTAACCGATGGATGAAACCTAAGACCACCTTTATAAGGTCCAATAGCAGAATTCATCTCAATTCTATAACCTCTATTAACTTGTACATCACCAGAATCATCTACCCATGGAACTCTGAAAGTTATTACTCTTTCAGGCTCAACCATTCTTTCTAAAATTTTCTTATTATTAAATCTTGGATATTGATTTAAAATTGGTATAACTGCTTCTGCAACTTCTTCAACTGCTTGTAAAAATTCCGATTCACCCTTATTAGTTAATTCAACTGAATTTAGGAAATCTTTAACATGATTATCCATTTTAAGTATTTTTAATTTGTGTTTTTGTTTTGTTTAGTGCTATATAGCTCGACAAATGTATATTTTTTTTATAAAAATATATCTTTTATTGCATCCATTTTCGTTTTTTATATTTGTATTCATTTATAACAATTTTTGATGAGAAAAATTTTCTCAATTATCTTTTGCTCTTGTTTCTCATTATCCCTATTGTCACAGACTAATAGTTTCACTATCTCTGGAAAAGTAACCGACATCTCTACTGGAGAAGCTTTAATTGGAGTAAATATAATTTCAAATAATGTAGGAACTTCAACTGATATAGATGGTAACTACACTATAAATCTTCCACAAGGACAACATGAAGTTAAATATAAATATATAGGCTATCAAGAGATTAAAAAACAATTTTTCATAACTTCTGACACCCTCATTACTTTAAATATCAAACTCAATCAATCATCCGAACAACTAAATACCGTTGTTGTTTCAGCAGGAAAATTTAATCAAAGACTGGAAGAAACCACAGTTTCAATGGAAGTAATTAAGCCAAGTTTAATTGAAAATAAAAATTCATCAAATATTGAAACTGCCATGGAACAAATTCCTGGCCTTAATATCACAGATGGACAAGCAAATATAAGAGGAGGTAGTGGATGGAGTTATGGAGCGGGAACAAGAGTATTAGTAATGGTTGACGATATGCCACTAATTTCAGGTGACGCTGGGCAAGTACAATGGAATCTTATTGCAACTGAAAATATTAATCAAGTTGAAATAATTAAAGGAGCCTCTTCAGCTTTGTATGGTTCATCTGCCTTAAATGGTATAATAAATATTAGAACTGCATACCCTAAACAATCTGAAATTGACAAAAACCCAAGCATTGGATACACTAAAGTAAATCTAAATTTTGGGGTAATTGATTTTGCCAAGAGATCATCTCTTAATTGGTATGGAAACAAGAAAAATACATTTCAAGGTGTTGAATTTTTACAATCAATTAAATACGAAAATCTTGACTTATCATTTGGAGGAAATATCTTTGAAGATGAAGGTTATCGAAAAGATGAAGAAACTCAAAGGAAAAGATTTAATGTTAATTCTCTTTTTAAAAGTGAGAAGGTTTTAGGGCTCAGCTATGGTATTAATGCTAATTTGCTTTTAGAGTCAACAGCTTCAGCAATTATTTGGAACGGTTTTGATGAGGCCTATATTGCTCTTGATAATGATGTAACAACAACAAGTGGTGACTCTTATAATGTGGATCCATATATAACTTACATACAAGGAAATAATAGACACTCTTTAAGAACAAGGTATTTAAAAGTAATTAATGATAATGAATCTAAAGATAGCTTACAGGATTATGACAATAGATCAAAATCATATTATGCTGATTATCAATGGCAAAATAAAGTAGATAGATATGATCTTTCTTTTACCAGTGGAATCACAAACGAAATAATTTTTGCAAGATCAAAAACATTTCAAGGTAACAACTATAGAAGAAATCATGCGATTTATGGGCAATTAGATAAAAAAATTGGAAACCTGAATATTTCGGCTGGAGGAAGATATGAATACTTTAGTTTAAATTCTGAAACAAAGCATGTTATTGATGGTGATTCACTAGACCACTTTGCAATTGGAAGCCCTGTCTTTAGGGCTGGGTTAAATTACCAACTTGGCGAATCAACATTTATTCGTTCTTCATGGGGGCAAGGATATCGTTTCCCTTCAATGGCTGAATTATTTGTTTCAACCAATGCATCTGGAATAGAAATTTATTCAAATCCAGAACTAAAGCCTGAAACCGGTTGGAGTGCTGAAATAGGATTAAAACAAAATTTAAAAATAAATAATTGGAACGGCTCCATTGATGTTGCTGGATTTGTTATGAGATATAATGACATGATGGAGTTTACTTTTGGACAGTGGGGTGACCCTTTAACAATGCCTTTATATGGACTAGGATTTAAATCAGTAAATATTGGAAAAACTGAAATAAGTGGGCTAGAGCTGAGTGTTAATGGCGTTGGAAAAATAAATCAAAATTTAAAGATTAATTTAATTGGAGGATATACGTACATGAACCCAATTCCATTAGAGCCAGACAAAGTTTATACTGAAAGCATTGGTCAAATTTCTATAAACGGTGAGGTTATTGGTCCGGAACTAACGTATAACAATTCAAGTTCAGACCCTTCTATTCTAAAATATAGATATCAGCATATTGCAAAAATTGATGCTGAAATAACTTACAAAAACAAATACATTTTAGGCTCAAGTGTTAGGTACAATGACTTTATGAAGAACATTGATAAAGTTTTCACAGATGAGTGGTTAAACCAAGAATTAATCCCAGGTATAAATGAAGCAAGAGAAAAATTTAAAAATGGAGATGTAGTTTTTGATTTAAGATTAGGGTATCAAATGGACAAAAACTCAAAATTAAGTTTAATTGTAAATAATCTTTTTAACAGAGAATATATGAGTAGACCTGCTGATATGCAAATCCAAAGGACGATTGCTGTACAATTAAGTCTTAAAATATAGCATGAAATCTCTGGTAATTATTCCATCAAGACTAAACTCAACAAGACTTCCAGAAAAACCATTAATTCTAATTAAAGGGAAAAGCCTAGTAAGCCGTGTATATCATCAAGTCAAAAAATGCAAGAATAAGACAGATATATTAATTGCAACTGACAATAAAAAAATAGTTGATCATGTTAAATCATTTAACGGAGAGGTTGTTTTAACAAATGAAAAACATATTTCTGGAACTGACAGATGTAATGAAGCAGTACAATCACTAAACAAAACGTACGATTTAATCATAAATGTTCAAGGTGATGAGCCCATTATTAATCCAAAAATAATTGATGAAATTATAAATACATTTGATGATATAAATGATGAAATTATAACTGTAGTAAAAGAGATCAATAACCCAATTGAAATAGATAACGAACACATTGTAAAAGTTGAATTTAACTCTGAAATGATTGCTAAAGATTTTTTTAGAAAATCGAAAAACAAAAAAGAAAATTTATTTTACAAACATTATGGAATTTATGCTTTTAAACCATCAATACTTAAAGAATTATGTGATTTAAAACCGACCCAAAATGAGCTTAATAATAATTTAGAACAATTAAGATGGCTAGATAATAATTACAAAATAAGAATAATGAAAACTGAATTTCCTAATGTTTCTATTGATACTAAAGAAGATATTGAATATCTATTGAAAAAATATAGTCAAGAACTTTAAATCAGTAAACAACTAATTTTGACTGAAGTGATTTTTTCTCATCCACAACTTTAACAGTATAAATTCCTTTTGACAAACTAGAGATATAAATCTGAGAATCAAGGAAGTTGCTAGTTTTAAGAAAACAGCTTTTGCCACTAACATCAAAAATTTCTATTCTCTTTAATTTATCTTGAGATGAAACAAATAAAATATCTTGAGTAGGATTCGGATAAATATTAATTTTAGAATACTCTAAAGCATTTGATCCTGAAGGCGTAATAAATACTGCTTCGGCTGGAGAGAAATTTGACAAACAAGTTTCTTGAACTTTTAAATTATAGAAAAAATAATGATAATTTGTATCGCCTGCATATGGGGAATTGTGCCCAGTAATACTTGCTATATTTCCAAGAGGATAAGGATATGAAGCGCCTGAATTATTTCGAAATAAATCTGTTCCAGTTGAGCTAACCCCAAGCTCTAAATCAGTCATTAAAGGTAAATCAAAATCTAATTGAAGTGTATTCAATCCCGTTTGTAAAAAAATGGTTTTAGCATCAAGTATCTGACTGTTATTGTCCCTTAATTCAAAGGTTACATTGTGACTTGTTCCGGCATAAACATCTGCAGACACTAACTTGCTTTCTTTATAACAATCAATATAAATATGTCTATCATTATTATAAAAACTACCCCCACCTATACTATTATCAATAGGTCCTCCACTTACAATAGGCCCTCCTGATTCTTGAGCATAATAAGTTGTATTATTAGAAATTTGAGGCGTAGTAAATACTGAACCACTTCCCAAAGCTGGACTTCCTAAAGTATCTGCATACCAATTTACTGTATTACTTAAAGAAGTTAATGTAAAAGTTGCTGGACTTATATATGATGTGTCGTTAAATGTTACAGGTGGATCAGCAAAATCAACTACTACAACAGATGTGATTAAAATAGAATCTTGACCAAGAGAATTAGAGACAAAAAGTGAAACATCATATGTACCTTCATTTAAATATGTGTGAATTGGATTTTCTAAAAAAGACGTATTTCCATCACCAAAATCCCATAACCAATTACTTGGTTGGCCATAACTATCATCTTCAAAACTTACTTCTCCCGAACATGAAATTGGATCATTAACAATAAAATCAGCAATAGGAGGTGCGGCACAACTACTATTAATTGGCTGAGCATTTACAGCTACATCTCTTCTACCCTTACTATCGTTCTTTTTAGCACATACTGAAAACCATGAATCTAAAATATTTGGATTAGGGTTAACAATTAAAGCAGATTGGGTAGTATTACCATTTGATGTAACTGTTGTCATAGAATCCATATACTTTTGCCCAAGCATACTCACTTCATATTCAGTAGCACCTGTAACAGAACTCCAAAGAACATAAATAGAGTCAGGACAAATCCAATTAACAGAAACATTGGGGACATCAATAATTGTAAAGTTTGCATCACTTTCATCTGAAATTCCATTTCTACTAATTCTTACTCTTGCAGCATCAGTTGCAACTGGAACTCCATTAATTGAGGTTGGTATATTCCAGTTATAAAAATTAGAATTTACGCCGGCATTATTTGTTATCGTATTCCAATTCAAACCATTGTCTAAGGTATACTCCAAAATAAATGAATTATTATCCTCCGGAGCATCCCATCTAATAAGTTCAAATTCTCCAGGAACTAAACCCTCTCCTCCAATTGGATATGTTAGTGTTATCTCACTTGATATAATTTCATACGTCATAAAATATTGCTGAGGACCATAGGGAACCGTAGTACCATTTATTGATAAAAAATATGCTCCAGATGGAGGGTTTTTAATTGTAATTTGTTCCATATTATTTAAATTATCAACCCCTTGAACTGCAGGAGTGTTTAAAATAGTAGAACTTGGAGTGGGATCCAAAACCCAAGGATAAATAGTATTCCCACTTGGAGTAGTTAAGGTAATATCTAGATCATTAACTAATGCTACACTTGCATTTGTACTAGCTTCTTTATCATGCCAATACACCATAATTTTAATTTCTTGAGTTCCAGCTGGAATATTCAAAATATGATCTTCGTCACTTCCCTGAGTAATATTTCCAGATTCATAATTATTATTTTCTAAAATATTTAAGCCCCGAAGTACATTAATTTCTCCCCAGCCGTGCTTAAAGTCAGGCCCAGGATTTCCTAAATCATCAGCAGAATTTAAAACAACACATTTCATTAATGCAGAAGGAGGGTTTATATTCCCATTTAGTTCTTTATATGCTTGATACAATTGAGCCATGCACCCAGCAACACCAGGACATGCCATTGAAGTACCTGTGAAACTATCATATGTATTATTTGGCAATGTAGAATTTACAGAAGTTCCTTTAGCTCCAACATCTGGCTTAATTCTGCCATCTGCTGCAGGACCTCTACTTGAGGAGCCAGCCAAATTGCTTATTTGAGTCAGATTAGCAACAGCAATAACATTTTTAGCTTGTTTATGTCCACCGGTAACATTTCCCCATCCAGCACCAGCTCCATAACCACAATCTGAATTTCCATCATTTCCAGCTGAAAAGACATGAGTTAATGAAGGGTATAGTCTTATTTGCTCATCTAAATCCTTTGCAAGAGAAGTATAGCCAGCATTACACCCATTACTATACGATTTTGAGGTTATAATTACATCTTGATTTTGATACAAGGTCGGGACGTCATCATAATTATTATTACTACTTCCATAAACATATAAGAAAGAACCATCTGCCATTCCTTTAGCAGTTGGATCTAGGTTTCCTGCCCCCATAATTGTTCCTGAAACATGATCTCCATGATCATTATTAATATTTGAGCTACAGCCATTACAATTTGATTGATCCAATCTTCCTTGTCTATCAATATGAGGCCCAACCAAGCCATCATCTTGCATCATTATATTAATACCTTCTCCATTATATTTATTACCCCCAATAATATTTGTATTAATAGAATTTGATCTATGTAATGTTCTGGCTGTTTTGTTTTCAGGTACTGATGGAGGGTCAATAGGCTCTATAAACCACACTTCATTAATACTTGCAATTTTCATCAAATCGTTTTTTTCTATATTGATTTGAATTGATGAGTTTTTGAAATCTTGGAGTCTAAAATCATAACCTGCTAAATTAAATTTTTGCATTGTTTGATTTATATCAGCATCTTGATAAAAAATAACTTTAATTGATAGTAAATTGTTTTTTAATGCCCATTGTGGGAAAATGTTGTTTTGAATCTTAGGATCAATTTTATATTCTGGCAAAACATTAATAATTTTTAAAACACCATAATTATTTAAAAGGTTAATATTGAAATTAGTTGGCAGATTTACCAAAAAAGTATTTCTTGGTAAGTACTCTAAAATAGTAACTCCAAAAGATTCTAAGTTTAGTTTTTGTGCAACATTAGGTATTACATCAAACACCATAAAACAATAATTATTTTCTTCTGAAAATTCGACATTAAATTCTTTAGAATAGTCTATTACAGTTGATTTTAAATAGATATTAGTTTGTGCTACCAAGTTAAGATTGACACATAGTAAAAGTAGGTATAAAATGATTTTTTTCATATTGTAAAGATAATGATAATTATGTTATTTTTGTGTTATGAATAAAACTGTAGTTAAACATATTTCTAATTTATTGTATGACCATGATTGTGTTATAATTACAAATTTTGGTGCTTTTGTTTGTAATCATACTTCAGCAAAATTAGACGACGTTACAGGAATCCTTTCTCCACCAGGTAAATCAATATTATTCAATTCTCAACTAAAAGAAAATGATGGTTTATTAATTAATCATATCTCTCAAAAAGAAAATATTAGTTTAGATGATGCTCAGATTGAACTTGCCAAGTTTGTTGAAGATTGTAAAAAAAACTTAAGCCAATTTAAATCTTTAAGATTTGATAAAATTGGTTTGTTGACGTTAAATGATGAAAACAAAATAATTTTCAGTCAAGATTCAAACATCAACTATAATAAAAATTCATTTGGACTTCAAGATTTAGTTAATAACAAAATATCGAGAGATCACGCTGAAGTTGTTGAAGAGTCGCTAAAAATTATTAAATCTAAAAAGACTTTCAATTCAAAAAGAATACTAAAGGCAGCTGCAATTTTAATTCCTTTGATTGGAATTTCTCTTTTAAGTATAACCCAAGAAAAAGCAGTCAATCAAGTATATAATCAAATTGCCGAACTAAACCCTTTATCAATTTTTAAATCAGAAAAAAAGGAAATTCCTGTAAGCAATATAATTATTAAAGAAGTAAAAAAAGAAATAGAAAAACCTTCAGTAGTTATTGAAAAAGAACAAGTATCAAAAAAACAATACTATATAATTGCTGGGGCATTTAGTATTGAAGCAAATGCCAATAAATTACAATCTAGACTAAATAAATGGAATTATAATTCTACAGTAATTAGAGGTGAAAATATCATGAGAGTAAGTTATGATGAATTTAAATCTAAAGAAGAAGCTTTAATTTCTCTCGCTAAAATCAGAAAAGAAAATCCTCAAGCCTGGATACTTACAATTTAATTATGGAAAGTAAATCACCAAAAGAATCTAGAGCAATTTTAACAGAAATTGTTCTGCCCAACGATACCAATAATCTCGATAATTTAATGGGAGGTAGACTAATGTATTGGATGGATATAATTGCTGCAGTAGCTGCGCAAAGACATTCAAACAGAACTTCAGTTACTGCATCAGTAAATAATGTTAGTTTCAATAACCCTATTCCAAGGGGAAGCGTTGTAACAATTGAAGCAAATATTTCGAGATCATTTAAATCCTCTATGGAAATATTTCTTGATGTCTGGGCTGAAGACACTTTATCTGGCGAAAAAACAAAATGTAATGAGGCTATCTATACATTTGTTGCTGTTAGTAAACTAGGGAAACCCGTAAAAGTTCCTGAAGTAATTCCAGAGACAGAACTTGAAAAAACAAGATTTGATGGGGCTTTAAGAAGACGCCAACTATCTTTGATATTGGCTGGAAAAATGAAAGCTGATGATGCAACTCAGCTTAAAGCGCTTTTCAACAAGTAAATTTCTCAATCCTTTTATACATATCCTCTGGATTTATTTCTTTAACACAACCATCTTTTGTATATCTACATGAAGCGCCGTGCTTTGAGCATTGTCTTTTTGAAATTTGAGAAACCAGCATCAATGAATTGAACTGATCCATGTATGGATAAAAGCCTAAATCAGGTTTAGTACAACCCCAAAATGAAATGACTTTTTTATTTAGTGCAGCTCCAATATGCATTAGGCCAGTGTCATTTGACAATAAGTATTGACTATTCTGAATTAAAAAGGCAGATTGGTTAATTGAGATATTACCACAATAATTATAAATCTTTTTGCCTGTACAATTGCGAATAATTTCCTCAGCCTTATCAACTTCCTCTTTTCCACCAAGGAGAACAATTGGAAGATTTAATTTTTTTGCAATATGAATAATTTGAGAAGATGACAGCTTTTTTTGTTCTTTAGATGCGCCAATACACCACGTAATATATTTCTGTTTTACATCAAAATTTACCTCATCCTGCTTTGTTATAAAAAAATCTAATCCTTGATTGTCATCTTTCATACCTAAAAAAGAAATCGCTTTCAAATACCTATCTACAACATGCTCATTATTTAATAAATTAATTCCCAGGTACATGTAAATAAACTTTAGAAAATTTGATTTAGAATACCTTTTAATAGGGACATTTAAAAACCTCAATGTTTGCGATCTTAAATTATTATGTAAATCAATTACATAATCATATTTTTCATCAATCAATTGTTCTCTTACCTCATTAACAGATTGGTTAATAAGATGTAGTTTATCAACATAGGGATTGTTTACTAAAAGAGAAGAATATTTATCTTTAGTTAAATAATGTATGATTGCTTGTTTTTGATTTTTTAATATTCGTAAAACTGGAGATGTTAAAACTATATCTCCTATAGAACTAAATCGAACAATAAGTAATTTCAGTGGTTTTGACACAAATGTAAAACTAAAGAAATTAAGTAATATTGCATAATGAAATTGATTGACACGCATACACATTTATTTGCTAAAGAATTTGACAATGACATAAATGATGTTATACAAAATGCAATAAACATGGGAGTGGAAAAAATGTTACTTCCAAATATTGATTCTACCACGACTAAATCCATGATTAATCTATGCCAAAAGTTTCCTGTTAATTGTTATCCTATGATTGGGCTTCACCCATGTAGTGTGCAAAGAGATAATATTGAAAAAGAAATAGAGCATATTCAAGATGAACTCAAAAGGAATAAGTTTGTGGCTATTGGTGAAATTGGGATTGATTTATATTGGGATAAAACGACACTTAATGTTCAAAAAGAAGCTTTCGAAACTCAAATTAAGATTGCAAAAAAATTAAATCTTCCAATTGTTATTCATACTAGAAATTCATTTAATGAGGCATATGAAATAGTAGAAAAATTAAATAACAAAAATCTTTCCGGTGTTTTTCATTGTTTCTCAGGCACATTAGATGATGCGAAAAAGATTATAGATCTAGAAAATTTTTATTTAGGAATTGGAGGTGTTGTAACTTTTAAAAATGGAGGAATTGATAAAATAATTAATCAAATTAGTTTAGAACACCTAATACTAGAAACAGACTCGCCTTATCTAACTCCAGTTCCTAATAGAGGTAAAAGGAATGAAAGTAAACACATATTAGATATTGCAAAAAAATTATCAGAAATTTATGATATAGGCATTGATGATATTGCTAAAAAAACAACTCATAATGCCAATAAACTATTTAAGTTATAGAATATAATTAATTTTTAAATTCGCGACTTATATTGGTGAGGTGGCCGAGTGGCTTAAGGCGCACGCTTGGAAAGCGTGTAAACGGGAAACTGTTTCGGGGGTTCGAATCCCTTCCTCACCGCACAATTATTTTTTAATATTTTTAAAAAGCTTTGATTTTGTCATATTCACCCCATTACTCTTAAATAATTATTGTAAGATTGTAAAAAAACTAAAATAGAAAATTATGAAAAAAAATTACAAATTAATTTTATTCTTAATCGGAACGATATTTATATCAAGCTGTGGTGTAGTTAAAAATAGCGGTAAATATCATGAAAAAAATGTTTCAAATACTGGAATATATACCGATATACTTTATGCAGACATGGAAATTAACGAAGAAGAAAAAATAACAGGTGATGCTTCAGCTACTTACTTCTTATTTTTTAGAATTTCTGGTGATAATCATTATGCTGATGTTAAAGGAGCAGGAATTGTATCTCCATTTTCAAAAACTGCTATGCCAAAGAAAGCAGCCCAATATAAAGCTCTTAATTCAGCGAAAGCTGATTTTATTGCTAAACCAAGTTATACAATTAAAAAAAGAACTTATTTATTTGGACTAATGACAAGGGTTGACGCTAACGTAAGTGGTTATGCAGGAAATTATATTAACTTTAAATCAGTAGATCCATTAGAAAGAAATCTTGAAAATGCAGTTAATAAGAAATTAGTTGATAAATTAAACTTAAATAAATAAAATCTAGAAAACGAATTATTTTCTTAACAAAAAAAAACCCTTGAAATTCAAGGGTTTTTTTTTAAATATATAGAAACTAATTTATTCTTCTTCAGTCACTGCTGAAATAGCCATTACCATACCTGTTGCATCAAAATAATCTCCAGAGGAAATAATTTTACCGTCCTTAATGTCAAAGAAATGATAAGAATCTACTGCAAATGATTTACCAGTTTCATTACTTTTTCCGGTCCATGTTCCATAAACCCTAACACTTCCATTATTTTGAAGACTAACTGTATCTACACCTGGAAGCCACATTGGATTTTCAAACACTACATCCGAAAAACCTTCCATATAAAATTTTGCTTGACCTAAAACACCTTCATAACCAACTATTCCTTGTCCGTACATAGGAGATTGATGTTGAACATTCTCATCAATAAGAGAAACAAACGTTTCATAATCTTGTGGTGTTTCATAGCATGCCATTGCTTTTTTTACAACTTCTAAATTTGACTTATATAATGTCATATCATCAGCTTGGGAACAAGCAGAGAGTATAACAATTAATGATAACCATACATATCTCATTTTATTTTATTTTTAATTAATATCATGCTAAACTACTTTTTTTATTTTAACAAAAAATGAATTATATATTAAAATATAAATTTATTTTTTTGGTTTTCTAAGTTGATAGTACACAATTCCAATAATTATTAAAAATATAATGTAGAAAGGATCTGAAAAATTCATTTTTTTCTTTCAAAATTAAAAAATAAAAACAACTAATAATCTAGTAAATATTAATTTTGCATAGCTTTTAAAATAAAAAGTTATATATTTGCATTAACAAAAAATACTTATTATGAAAAACTACAGAGAATTCTTGATAGTTTACTATCCCATTATCATTGCTTTTATTGCAATGATGTACTCTATTTTCTTAGGGTTGAGTGGAGATTTTGAATCTGCTCAATATTCTGCTCATTGGCCTGCTACAATTCTTCTATTTGCAATTGCCATAAGACAAAGAAGAAATAATTTCTTTAACAAAAACGATTAGTTATGCTTTCTACTTCAATGTTTATAATTGGTGCCGTAATTTTTATTCTATATGTAGCTGGTCTAGTCTATATGATAAATTGGGGGCATAATTCACAAAAAAGAAAAATGCAAAACGATCCTGAAATAAAAAAATAAAAAAATATGTTTGGATTATTTAAAAAGAAGACTGAAAGAGAAAAACTTTTAGAAATTTACAAGAAAAAGAAAGAAGAAGCATTTAATCTTTCAAAGATTAATAGAACAAAGAGCGATAAACTAGAGCAAGAAGCATATGAAATATCTAAAAAGATTGATCTTTTAGATAAAGAACAAAACAATGCTTAAAAAAATAGATAGGATTCATGCTTTTCTATTTTCTAGTAAAAATCTAAAGCGTTTTGAATCTTCAATACTTTTTTTAGCTGTTGTAGGCTTTATTGTTCATTTGGGCTTAATATACATTAATAAAAACTATGAGGTTAATATATTAAATGGGATTAACAATTTACTTAACAATCCTATTTCAGCATTATATACCCCATTTTCATTTATTCTTATATATGAAGTTTTTTTACTGATATATTATCTCCCAAGATCTTTCACTACATCTATTGCAAAAGAATACGAAATCATATCTCTTATTATGATAAGAAAGATTTTTGAAGACATTCCAAATTTAAATACAAATACTGGTATTTTCAATCAAGAAAGTTTAGGGCTACTTTATAATTTATTAGGTATTTTAATTATTTATTATTTAATTTTTCTTTTCAAGAAAACCATAAAAAATATTCCTAAAAGAAAACCATCAACAGATTTATCAAGATTTATCGGGTATAAAAAAGCGCTAAGTATAGTTATGATTCCTATACTAGCTATTTTATGTATTTCAAATCTATTTACTTGGTCAAAGTCAGTGTTTATTTATCAAAATTTTACTGATAATATTAATGCTATTTTCTTTATTGATTTTTTCACCATATTAATTCTGGTGGATGTTTTTATATTATTAATATCATTTGGGTATACTGAGAGATATGCGCAGATAATAAGAAATACTGGATTTATAATTTCGACAATTTTATTAAGATTGTCCTTTGGAGTAAAGGATTTATCTAGTGTAGTACTTCTAATTAGTGGAGTTGTTTTTGGTCTAATTATATTAAAAATATATCAGCTTACAGAAACTAATCTTAGCTCAAAATAAAGAATAAATTTTATCGCCAACAATATAGCCTAAAGCAAGTACTAAGGGGTAAAAGATAAAGAGCCATAGGCAATTTAATAACCCTACCTTTTTCATAATAGGCCATCCACTTTTAAAAAATTCAGGACCAAAATCATACCAAGTACTTAATCCAATTTTACCAATTATTAAATTGGCAATAATTGCAATTAATAAAATACACATGCCAATTATATATAGTCGTAACATCTTATGATTTATTATAGTTCCAAAAAAGTGGCAGCACCGAAATAAATAACAGGAAAAAAAGTTTTTTAGTAGTTACGCCAATAAAAACTATTGCTAATCCGATTAAAATAAGTATCCAGTTTTTCATCTTATTTGTTGTTTTATAATTTACAAATATATTGATCCAGATTCTTTTTGAGCATGAATAACATTTACTTATTGGACAAAAAACTAGAAATTGTAGGATATTTAAATTTGAATCCGGAATTTAAAAGCTTATCAACTTTTAAATGCAAACCTCCCTTTATAAGCTGACTTCTTCCCCCTAAAATAATTTTCATAATGAATAATGGAATTGGAAAAATAAACGCAAAGCGACAAATACATTTTCTAATCTCTTTAATAATTTCATATTGTGTTTGTTTACTTGGCGCAGCCATATTATAAGGGCCTAAGACATTTTTATTTTCTATTGAGTAGACAATAAAGTTAGCAAGATCATCTATATGTATCCAGGAATAAGAAAGATTACTTGGCATAAAAACAGAAGTAACTCCAAATTTTAGAGGCAAAAGTGTAACCTTCAAAAAACCAGAATCTAAGTCCATCATAAGAGAAATTCTTAAACTAACTACTCTGGCCCCAATTTTAGAAAATTTATTAGCTGCAGATTCCCAATCTACTACTAATTTGGCTAGCCAGTCTTGTCCTGGCGGATAATTTTCATCCACATCTTTTTCTAACCCTAATCCATAATAACCCATAGCTGAGGCCGAAACAAATGATTTAATTTGTAAATTCATTTCTTTACATTTTTCAAACAAAAGATTAGCTGCATCAATTCTACTAGTATGCATTCTTTCTTTATTTCTACTTGACCATCGGTTAATAATATTATAACCACTTAAATGGATAATGTAGGTACAACTAACTAATGCTTCTTCGTCTATGTAGCCCTCATTTATATTCCAATAAAAAACATCTTGTTTATTTACTGATTTTTTTGATGAACTTAAAAAAACAAGTGTATACTTGTCTTTAAGAAAAAAAGATAGACGCTGAGCTAAGGCCCCATTATATCCTGTAATAAGGATTTTTTCTTTCATATATTTTATTCCTCAAGAAGCTTAAATAGGTCATCGAGATTAGGGGATAAAATCATCTCAATTCTTCGGTTCTTGCTTCTACCATCAGCTGAAGCATTTGACATAATTGGAACAAACTCACTTCGTCCAGCAGCAATTAATTGGGTTGGATCTAAATTTGAATTGGATGTTAATCTCTTAACAACTGAAGTTGCTCGCATAACACTCAAATCCCAATTATCTTTTACTATACCTCTTCCACTTAGGGGAATACTATCTGTATGGCCTTCAACTAGAATTTCTAAGTCTTTTTGATAAGACAGCACATCTGAGAGCTTGTCAAGAGCTTGTTTTCCTGATTGATTAATTTCGTACTTTCCAGAAGCAAACAATAGATCTTCCTCCAGCGAAATATAAACTTTCCCATTTCTTTGTTCAATAGTTAATCCATCACCCTCTAATCCAATAAGTGCTTTAGAAATCTTTTGTTTGAGTGCAGTAACCATTGAATCTTTTCTATTTATGATTGCTTCTAACTCTGCTACTCTTAAGGATCTTAACTCTAATTCATTTTGGGATTCAGCAAGCTTTCTTTCCTTTTCTTCAAGAATTGCTGAAGATTTTTTCAGTTCATCTTCTTTAGCAAAAAGTTCTGATTGTGTTGTTTCCAATTGTTCTAAAAGCTCTTTTGTTTCTTTAGCTTTTTCAGCCATATACCTACTGCTTTTTGAAGTTAATAAATCATAGGTTTTGGATAACTCATTATATTTATTTTGAGATGCTAATAAATCATTATTAAGATTGGTGGAATCTAAGCGTAATTGTTCAACTGAATTAGTTAATTTACTAATACTTCTTTCATTTGACGCAATATTTTCTCTAAGATCAAGTATTAACTTTTCATTTTTACTTAAATTCTTTTTTGCAATTTCATGCTTTTCTAATAACTCGTTATAGACTTTTGGGGTAATACATGAACTAAAAATAAATAAGCATAAAATTAACGGAAGTATTCTAATCATATTTTTTTTATTCAAAATTACAAAGTAAGTAGATTAGCTTTTAGACAACTAATAATACTTTTCAACAAACTATTCGAGAAAATTATTCTATAAGTATAGAAGATGTATAAGTCAGTTGATGACTAGATAACTTGACATAATATATTCCAGATGAAAAGCGAGATAAGTCATAATTATTAGTAATCGATTTTTCAAGAATATATTCTCTTCCTAAGTTATCAATGATAGATATACAATCATATTCACCAGAAACATTAAGATTAGATTTAACTGGATTTGGAAAAATATAAAATGGGTTTTCTATTGTGTTATTCAAGCTTGGAGTTGGAGTGATTTTAGATACTCCAGTTGTTGTTGCAACCCATACATTATTTTGATTATCTAGAGCTAATCCTTTAACATTAGGACCAGCAAGACCATCACTGTGATCAAAATCGTTCCATTGTGAACCATTCCAATAAGCAACACCACCTTCTGCTAAATATCCTACATATATAGTAGTCCAAATTCTTCCCCATGAATCCTTGGCTATCTCTACGACAGGATTTAAAGTGTCCGGAGGTGGTAAAGAATACATAATTGTATGAAAAATAAATTGACTTAAATCATTACTGATAACAGTCATCCCGTCTTGTGAACCCAGCCAAATATTATCATTATTATCAATACATATAGCGGTACTATAGTTACTTAAAAGACCATCGCTATTACTATAATTTGAAAATGTTACACCATCATAATGAGCAAGACCATTCAAAGGAGAGGCAAACCACTGATCTCCATTAGAATCAAATGCTGTTGCACAAACTCCACTTGCTGGCAAGTCTGGAGAATTGTAAGAACTCCAACTCACT
>JBJKXM010000065.1:0-24946 GCA_045561575.1 Flavobacteriales bacterium | reverse complement strand
TATTTGCAAGAGTAGCACTAAGGGTAGATACAGCAGGAGCATCTTGGCAAACAGCTGGAGGCTTTGGAGTATACTACCCAACCCAGTTTGTAAACAAGTTTGGTTTACAGTCAGGAGAATCATACAGAGCTCAGGGAAGAACATTCTGTGATTCTAACATTACATCCTACAGATCATGGTGGACGAGTCCAATATTCTGGACACAGCCTGGATCGATAAGATTAAATGGAGGAACAGTGATAAATAACTTAGATGTATATCCTAACCCAACAAGAGATATCTTTAATGTGAGTTTTGTATCTGAAGAGATTCAGACGCTATCAATTAGAGTATTAAATATAGTGGGAGAGGTGATCTATGAGGAGTATTTAGAGGAATTTGTAGGAGAGTATACAAAGCAGATAAGTTTATTAGATTACTCAAGAGGAGTATACTTCTTAGAGATAAATGATACTAAAGGAACTATTAATAAGAAGATTATTCTTCAATAAAATAGAGTTTGTTTCATAATAATTAAGAGGTCATAATTTATGACCTCTTTTTTTTAAATATATTTTTTACATTTGTTTTATGCGCATCCTATTAATTTCAATTATTTTATCAATATCCATTAATCTAAATGGGCAAACTCAAGTAGATTTTTTCACAAATTATGGTGATTTTAGAGTTGAATTATATGATTCTTTAATGCCAATAACAACTTCTAATTTTAAAAACCTTGTAAGTACAAATTTTTACGATGGTGCTATATTTCATAGAGTAATAAAGAATTTTATGATCCAAGGTGGAGATGTTTCACCAACACCGCCATCAATTCCAGATGAATTTGATAGTACATTAAGTAACATACAGAAAACAATTTCTATGGCAAATTCTGGACCTAACACAGGAACTTGCCAGTTTTTTATAAATCTAGTTGATAATACTTACTTAGATTTTGATAAACCTCCATTTACCTCAAAACATCCTGTTTTTGGTATTACAATAAGTGGTTTTAATATTGTTGAAGATATTGGTGATGTACAAACAAATTTTAATGACAAGCCATATATAGATGTAGTTATGGATAGTTTAAGAATTGTTTCAAATCAAACAAACACAGATTTTTACATTAAAGAAAATAAGCCGAATCTTGTTAAAATTATTGATATAATTGGAAGAGAATCATATCCACAAAAAAGCATTCCTTTATTTTATATTTATGATAATGGTGAAGTAAAAAAGGTAATTTTAAAATAAGAATTGATTGATCTTATGCTTTGCATAATATTAAATTTTCACAATTTTAAATTTGCTACATGAAACAAGTAATTTCAATAATATTTTTATTTTTTTTCTCTTTAGAAATTTACTCAAAAGATGTTATTCATATTGATAGTTCTAAAGATAAATCTAAAAAAATAGCTCTAGTTATTTTAAATGGAATTGGTGATTCAAAAAAAAATAGAAAAGTTCAATTAAATTATTTTAGAGATAGGGGAATGGATGTATATATTCCAAACTACAAACAACGTTCCTCATTAGATGAG
The DNA here is from genome assembly GCA_045561575.1 of Flavobacteriales bacterium. Lineage (GTDB taxonomy): Bacteria > Bacteroidota > Bacteroidia > Flavobacteriales > BACL11. Next base: position 23,417 of record JBJKXM010000065.1, on the reverse strand, counting down.
AGTTTGTATAAATTTTCTGTTTTCTTTGATGATTATGAAATAGATAAATATAATGAAGTATATTTCATTTGTTATATTATCGGAGGATATGTTTTAAATAGATATATTGAGTTGTATGGCAAGAAAAATATTAAAAAAATAATATACGATAGAAGTCCAACTCAAGAGAGAGCTGCAAGAATTGGAGTAGATAAATTACCTTTTTTTACTAGATTAAAATATGGTCAATTAGTTTTTGATTTTAGTGAAGTAAAATTAAAATCTTTAGAAAATAAATATGATTTAAAAATTGGTGTTATCATTGAAAATCAAGCTACAAGATTAATGAGATTTTTCGAAAAATCATCTTATGAATATGGAGAGTATTCTTTTGATATTGAACAAATAGAAAGAAATTATGACGATTATTTTCATACATGGTTAGATCATGATTTAATGTATAGAAGATTTGATGTAATTGGAGAAGAAATTTTATCCTTCTTTCAAAAAGGAATGTTTACTAAAAATGCAAAAAAATCAAAATATGATTTTGATCCATTTAAAAAAATCAGACTATGATATCAGTTTATAAGTTAAAACCTAAATTTCAAAAATTACTTCAACCAATACTTGTTTTTTTAAGAAAAATAAGAATATCTCCAAATCAAATTACAATATTTACTATACTTTTTTCATTTGTTATTGGTGTTTTTTTAATTTATGGAATTGAAAATAGAATTTGGTTTTTATTTGTCTCTTTGGGATTGTTAGTAAGAATGGCTTTAAATGCACTTGATGGAATGATGGCTAAACAATTTAATTTACAATCAACTAAAGGTGAAATATTAAACGAAATAGGAGATATAATTTCTGATGTCGCTATTTATTTCCCATTTATATATTTTGATACTATAAAAATTGAATATGTAATTATTTTTATCGTTCTTTCTATAATTAATGAATTTTGTGGTGTTTTATCAAAATCCATTTATGGTTTTAGAAGATATGATGGTCCTATGGGAAAAAGTGATAGAGCTTTGATGGTTGGACTTATTTGTATAGCTCTTTATTTTTCTGATGCTGTTTTAAATTATCTTAACTATGTATTTGTTTTTGGCATCTTTTTAATGATTATTAGCTCATACAAACGTTTAACAAAAAATAACAAAAAATGAATAAAATTTTTAATTCTGTTGATTTAATTCCTGAAATTCAATGGGTTATTGCAATTATACTTATAATATTAGTTTTTGCAACTGTTTTGTTTTGGTTATGGAATAAATTATCCCCTAGTAAATTAGTTGATGAAATGCAGTTAAGAACTAGATCATGGTGGGTAATGTGTTTCATATTTTTATTTGCTTCTTTAATTAATCCAGTTGTAACTTATATTGCACTAGGATTTCTTTCTTTTTTAACCTTAAGAGAGATTTATTCTTTATTGAATTTAAGAGAAATGGATCGATCAGTTCTTTTCTTTTGTTATTTGTGTATACCAATTCAATATTTTCTTGCATACAAAGGATACTACACTTTATTTTTAATTTTTATTCCTGTTTTTATGTTTATAATAATACCTTTTTTACTGGTTTTAGCAGGTGAAACTAAGGACATTATTAAATCCATGTGTATTTTACCCACTTCATTAATGCTTGGTGTTTTTGGCATAAGTCATTTAGCTTTATTAATAAGTTATCCTGAAATGAATACAAATGGAGTTTCTGGAAAAGCTTTATTATTATTTTTAATTTTTATTACTGAAGCAAATGATATAATGCAATTTGTTTGGGGTAAAATATTTGGAAAACATAAAATTTTACCAAACGTAAGTCCAAATAAAACATGGGAAGGATTTATAGGTGGTGTTATTTCAACAACTATAATTGGTTATTTTATGGGGTTTTTAACACCTTTAACTCCTGTCCAGTTAATTTTAATAAGTTCTTCAATTGCAATTTTAGGATTTATGGGTGATTCCATATTATCTGCTGTTAAAAGAGATTTTGGTGTTAAGGACATGAGTAATGCAATTCCAGGTCATGGTGGAGTACTAGATAGAGTTGATAGTCTTTCAACAACAGCATCTCCATTTTTTCATATAATTTATTTTATAATTATAATGTCATGAAAAAAATAATTTTAATAATTATTTATACATTTTTTTGGAGAAATTTTTTGAGAATATTTATTGGATTAAAATATTTTAATAATAAATCACTAAAAAATATTAAACAATTTATTTTGGTTGCAAATCATAATAGCCATATGGATACTATGGCTATAATGAGTGCAATTCCATCTAGATTTATACACAGAGTTCATCCCATTGCTGCAAGAGATTTTTTTGGAAATAATCTTATTCAAAAATTTTTAATGCGGTATTTAGTTAATGCAACATTAATAAGAAGAGATAGAGAAGATCCAAATAGAGATCCAATCAATGACATGAACAAGATGTTACAAAAGCAAAGATCTTTAATTTTATTTCCAGAGGGTTCAAGAGGAATTCCTGGTATAATGAGTAATTTTAAAACAGGATTAGGATACCTTGTGCAAAAAAATCCAAGTGTTGATGTAATTCCAGTATACCTAGATGATGTATATAAGACTCTCCCCAAAGGAAAAAAATTGATTTTACCATATAATTGTAGTATAACTTTCGGTAAACCGATTGATTTTAAATCTTATGAAATGGAAGATATTTTAGAAACTGCTGAGAAAGAAATTTTAAAGTTGAAAAACAGAAACTAATTATTCAATAACTATTCTTTTTTCTGTTGTTCCATCGTTAAAAATATAGAAAAGTGGTGAATTTTTACTGCCTTTTACTTCTCTTCCTAATTGATCAATGATTTTAATTAATTCTTTATTATTTGTAATCTCTTCAATATTAGTTGAGCCTGTACAAATTAATGTGTGAATTCTTGCTTGAGAATGAGGCCCATCATGAAAAAATTGACCTTGAGATCCTGGAGCATCAGCTAATGATTCTTGAATGGCAGCTCTCCAAAAAACAGTTGAATCTCCATTAAGTAAAAGTTTTGTAATTCCACTTCCACTAGAAAGAGTAGCGTTATACATATCAGTATTACCATTGTTAAATATACTTGTTCCTAAAGGTGCATTCTTTGCGCCTAATATTGCATAATATCTATCTTTTACTATGTTAACATTACATGTTACCCATCCAAGTGGAACATTTTGAGCATGAAATAGGCTAGTATGAGGATTAGTTAAACCAGCATTTATATCATTATATCCTAATGGAATTGTATCAGAAAATAAATTTAAAGCAGTAAATTGAATAATTTCAATAGATTGATTTGTTGCTGTTGCTCCTCTTGGGTGTGTTACTGGATCACCATCTGCCGCTTTAACTGCAGAAATTGTAAATGATGAGTTTGCTCTAAACCAATATCCTCTTGTTCTTGTATGAACATATTCACCAGATTCAGGCTCAACATAAACTGTGTCACAGTTTGTTTGAGAGAAACTTAATAGAGGAATAGATAAAAGAAACAGAAGATATTTTTTCATTGGTATAAATTTATTTATTCAAATATAATTAATTTCTTAGTTTTATAGTATCTATTAAATTGATGAGTAAAAACTTAAAAACTTTCTTGTATTTCTTCTTTCTAGGTATGACAATTGTTTATTTGGTATTTAGGTTTGGTTTAATTTAAATATGATTAAAAAAATCTTTGTTTTCTTTATTGCTTTCTCTTTTTCAAATCATCTTTTTAGTTATAAAATTGATACTGTAGAAATTTACAGTAAATCAATGAATAAAATGATTAAAAACATTGTAATTGTTCCAACAAATAATTCATTTAACAAGAAGCTTCCTGTTGTTTATCTTCTTCATGGCGCATCTGGAAACTATTTATCCTGGCTTTCTAAAACTCCTGGTTTAGGAAAATATAGCGATTTTAAAAAAATACTAATTGTTTGTCCTGATGGAGGTTATAATAGTTGGTATTTTGATAGCCCAATAGATTCAAACTATAGATATGAAACCTATATTTCACAAGAATTAGTCAATTATATTGATGATAATTACAATACTAGAGCAAATAAGTTAAACCGAGCTATTTCGGGATTAAGTATGGGTGGTCATGGCGCACTTTATTTAGCATTTAGAAATTCAGAAATTTTTGGTTCTGCAGGCAGTATAAGTGGTGGCTTGGACATAAGGCCTTTTTATAAAAACTGGAATATAACTGAACGTCTTGGAGATATAGATAAATATCCTCAAAATTGGGAAAATAATACAGTAACAAATTATGCTGATTCATTACATAAAATTGAATTGAACTTAATAATTGATTGTGGTAAAGATGATTTTTTTATTAATGTAAATAATGAGTTTCATAAAAAGTTGGTAGATAGAAATATTGATCATTATTATGAGGTAAAAGAAGGAAAACATAATTGGAATTATTTTAGAAAATCAGTTTATAGTCACTTAAATTTCTTTCATAAATTCTTTAATTTTGCAAGGTGAAAAATCTTGTTTTTACTTTATTAATTTCTTTTATTCCAATTTGTATTATTTCTCAGGAAAAACCTGACTATTTTAAGAAACTTAATTCAAAAGAAAGAAATGTTATTGTAAATAAGGGAACTGAGTATCCTAATACCGGAAAATACAATAAACACTTTGAAAAAGGTACTTATCATTGTAAAGCATGTAATAGTCCTTTGTATGAATCAAATAGTAAATTTGAATCCAATTGTGGATGGCCATCATTTGATGATGAGATAAAAAATGCAATAATTAGACATGCAGATTATAAATTAGGTTATAAAAGAACTGAAATTTGTTGTGCAAAATGTGGCGGACATTTAGGTCATGTATTTGAAGGTGAAAGATTTACTGAAAAAAATATACGACATTGTGTGAATTCAATTTCTTTAGTTTTTAAGCCTAAAAAGCTTGATTAAACTTATTATATTTGAAATAAAAATACATGAAAAAAATATTATCTATTGTAATTCTTTTTATTGTTTCTTTAAGCCTTTATTCTCAGAGTTCTTTCACAATAAGCTCAGGAAGTTACTATTATTATCCATCCACTATATCAGTAAACGTTGGTGATACCGTTCATTGGGTAAATGATGGAGGACTTCACAATGTAAATTTTGATATTAACTCTATTACTGGTTCCAGTTTTAATAACCCGGAGTCATTTATTTCATCTCCTACATCTGGAACAAATATTTATACTCATGTATTTACAATTGCTGGAAATTATGACTATGATTGTTCAGTTGGATCTCATGCAGCTAATGGAATGGTCGGTTCTATAATAGTAAATGGCGCATCATCAACTATTTTCTCTTCTTCAAAGGAAAAAGTTTTATTCAAAGTATATGATATATTTGGTAGAGAAGTAAATAGTAAATCTTCTGGTTTACTATTTTATGTGTATCAAGATGGTACTTTAGAAAAAAAGTACATTATTACTAAATAGAATCTAGCATATAAATTGAAAGCAAATTATTGGTGGTATCTATTTTTTGGATTAGTTATTACACTTATCGGAATTTTAACAAACAAGTTTTTTTTTCTTTTTCTATTATTTCCTTTTTCCCTGTTTTACAAAAGTAATAAAGAAGAGTAATTTTGTAATCAATGAATTTAAATCATAATATTCTTTCATCTAAAATCTCTTCTAATAATCCATTAATTATTTCTGGGCCTTGTAGTGCTGAATCTCAACAACAGCTACTAGATATTGCTTTTGAATTAAAAAAATTACCAATCAATGTTTTTAGAGCTGGTGTTTGGAAACCCAGAACAAGACCTATGGGTTTTGAAGGATTTGGCTTGCCTGCTTTAGAGTGGTTAAAAAACATAAAGTATGAGACTGGTTTCAAAGTTATTACAGAAGTAGCAAACCCATATCATTTAGAAAAGATTTTAGAGTATGAAATAGATATGATTTGGATAGGAGCAAGAACTACTGGCAATCCTTTTGCAGTTCAAGAAATTGCCGATGCTATCAAAGGAATTAACATACCTGTTTTTATAAAAAACCCAATGATTCCTGATATAAATTTATGGATTGGGGCAATAGAAAGGTTACACAATTCAGGTCTTAATAACATCTATGCTGTTCATAGAGGTTTTTATAACCATAGCAAAGAAAAATACAGAAATATTCCTCAATGGAACCTTCCTCTTACTTTAAAAGATTTAGTACCATCAATTCCTATAATTTGTGATCCCAGTCATATTGCAGGAAAAAAAGAATTTGTTGAAGAGATTTCAAAAGAAGCTTTAAATTTAAACTTTGAAGGATTAATGATTGAAACTCATACTGATCCAAAAAATGCTTTGACAGATCAATTTCAGCAATTGAAACCAGCGGATTTAAAAAAACTTATTGAAAATTTAAAAATTGAATCAACAATTTACTTATAGTGTTATTGAAAAATAATAGGTATATCTAATGTTGTCTTTTCTCTTTTAACCTTAACAGTGGTAGAATCTCCTTTTTTGTACATACTAAGTCCTTTCATGTAACCCATCATGTCCTTGACTTCCAGATCTCCCATTTTTATAACTATGTCTCCTTTTAGTATTCCATATTTTTCTGCAGTTTTTTCTTTTGAAACACCATCTATTCTCATGCCTTCTCCATCAAACATATAATCTGGCATAACACCAAGAGTAACACTAAATCTAGGAGAAGTTGTAGAATCGCTTTTTGTTTCAACAAAATCAAAATTTTCAATTTCAGTTGATGATATTATTATACTTTCTACATATTTATAAACCTCATACATTCCCTCAAAATTTATTTTTTCAACATCGTCACTTGGTTTGTGATAATCTTCATGTTGCCCAGTAAAGAAATGTATAGATGGTATATCTTGAAGATAAAAAGAAGTATGATCAGATGGTCCTATTCCAGATTCAGTTGTTTTTAGCTTGAAATCAAATGTGTTTGAGTTGTTAATTAATTGATCCCAATAACTACTAGTGCCGATTCCATTAATAGCTAAAGTTTTTTCAGTATTTAATCTTCCAACCATATCGAAGTTAATCATAAATCTTACTTTCTCTAAATCAATAGTTGGGTTTTTTGCATAATGTGAAGAACCAAAAAGGCCATGTTCTTCACCAGAAAATCCAATGAATAAATAGTTGTATTCTTTAACTTTATTTAGAGATTTGGCAAGGTTTAGCATTATACTTACCCCACTTGCATTATCATCTGCTCCATTGTGAATTTCTCTGTCACCATCATAAAGAGAACTAAAGTCTCCAAAACCAATGTGATCATAATGTGCTCCAATAATAATTGTCTCATCTTCATTGTTGTCAAGATAACCAACAACATTTGTAGCTTGAATTTTCTTTTTTATTGTATTTGTGTGAGGGTTTTCTTTGATTGATGCTTCAAAGGTTTGAAGAAATCCATCGGTTCCTTTACCAATTAATCCATATTCTAAAAATTTAGAACTGATATATTCAGCAGCCTTTTTTTCTCCATCAGTTCCAGTTTCTCTTCCTTCAAGTTCATCAGATGATAGATAGCTTACTTCATCTACCATTTGTTTTATAATGTTAGCCCTGTTGTCATCACTAGAGTTACATGCTAATAGAGTAAAAAATAAAATATAGATAATTGATTTTTTCATTTTTAAAAGAATTATTTTTGCGAAAAATTTTTCCAAAAATATGAAACAATATTCTTTCTACTCAATTATTTTAATTCTATTATTTTCTTGTAATTTAAATAATGATAAAGCTAACATTGAAGATGAAACATCATTAATTTATGATAAAGAAGTTCACTTTAAAAACCTAAAACAATTGACCTTTGGAGGTGAAAATGCTGAAGCTTATTGGAGCTTTGATGATTCTAAATTAATTTTTCAAGCTACAAATGAGAAATGGGGTCAAAGTTGTGATCAAATTTATATTATTGACACTAACAATTATAATCTTGCAAATGAGACACCTAAAATGGTAAGTAAAGGTCTTGGAAGAACAACTTGCTCATACTTTATGCCTGGAGATTCAACTATTATTTATGCTTCAACCCATTTAGAAGATGCAAAATGTCCTCATGTTCCAGAAAGGAGAGTTGATGGGAAATATGTATGGCCAATTTATGATTCATATGATATTTTTATTGCTGATCTTGAGGGTAATATTGTTAAACAACTTACTGACTATGATGGATATGATGCAGAGGCGACTGTTTCACCTACTGGAGATAAAATAGTATTTACCTCAATTAGATCTGGAGATTTAGAACTGTATACTTGTAATATTGATGGGTCAGATATAAAACAAGTAACAAATGAATTAGGATATGATGGAGGAGCTTTTTTCTCTCATGACGGAAAAAAGTTAGTGTTTAGATCATCAAGACCTAAAACAGATGATGAAATAAAGGAATATAAAGATCTTTTGGCCAATGGATTAGTTCAACCTACTAACATGGAAATTTATGTTTGTAATGTAGATGGTTCAGATTTAAGACAAGTTACTGATCTTGGTAAAGCTAATTGGTCTCCATTTTTTCATCCAAGTAATGAAAAAATAATTTTTTGTTCTAATCATGAAAGTATGATTGGCTTTCCATTCAATTTATATATGATAGATGTTGATGGTACTAATCTTGAACAAATAACTTATGATAAAAAGTTTGCTTCTTTTCCTGTATTTTCAAATGATGGTAAAAAGATTGTATTTTCTTCTAACCGAAATAATGGAGGAACTAGAGAAACAAATGTATTTATTGCTGATTGGATTGAATAGAGTAAAATGAATTTAGATAGTAACTCTTGGAATCAAAGATATATTTCAGAAAATACAGGATGGGATATAGGGCATGTTTCAACTCCAATCAAAGAATATATTGACCAAATCACCAATAAAAACATAAAAATTTTGATTCCTGGATGTGGAAATGCACATGAAGCAGAGTATTTATATCAAAATGGATTTAAAAATATTTTCCTAGTTGACTTTTCTAAAAAAGCATTAGACAATTTTAAAAAGAGAATTGTAGATTTTCCAAATGAAAATCTTATTTGTCAAGATTTCTTTGATATTGATGGTAAATATGATTTAATAATAGAACAGACTTTCTTTTGTGCAATAACAAAAAAATTAAGACCAGTTTATGCCAAAAAAGTACATTCATTATTATCTGCAAATGGTAAGCTTGTAGGCCTTTTATTTAACACTCCAATGTATGAAGATCATCCTCCTTTTGGAGGAACAAAAGATGAATATAAAACATATTTTCAGCCTTTTTTTGATTTCAAGGTTTTTACATCTTGTATAAATTCTATTTCTGCTAGAAGTGGTAAAGAGTTATTTATCAACCTTATTAAAAAATAGTTTAATTTTTTTGTTACAGAATTAGTACAGATTTCGACTATATTTTTGCATAAAAAATTAGATTACATGAACAAAATCTTTACTGCTTTATTACTATTTATTAGTTTAAACCTTTTTTCACAAAACCAATCTATCTCACTTTTACCATCCTATACAAATCAAAGTTTTTATAGTTTAGAAAATGGAGAAGTTGCAAACCTAAATAACACAGACTGGGATTTAGCATTTTCTACTGCTACTATGTCATCAAGTATTAGAATAAATGCTGGTATAGGTACTGAGCTTTATTCATATCCACTTGGAGACACTACTGATTGGAATAATTTTAATTCTTCAAATTTATCTAATTGGTTACCAATTTATAATTCTGATACTAATTGGTTTGTCGGTGCATTCGATAAAAATTCTACATCTATGTTTGATATGGGTTGGGGAATGTACAGTATGATTACACATCATGTAACTGGCGATTCACTCTATGCAATAAAAACTGTTGGTGGTGATTGGAAAAAGTTATGGATTCAAAAGCTTGCTAATGATGAATACACCTTTAAGTATGCAAATCTTGACGGTACAAATGAAATTAACACTTCTGTTTCTAAATTTAATTACAGTGATAAAAATTTTATATACTATTCTTTAGATCAAAACTCTGTATTGGATAGAGAACCAAATAGTATAGACTGGGATATTACATTCACAAAATATATTACTCCAGTACAAGGTATGCCATATGGAGTTACTGGAGTTATGTCAAACGACGGTGTACAAGTTGCTCAAGTTGATAATCTTCCAGATCCAAATTCATATACTGATTATTCTCAACACTTAATGAGTACTGAGATTAATACAATAGGTTATGATTGGAAATCTTTTGATATGTCTACATTTAGTTATTCGGTAGAACCTTACAGATGTTATTTTGTAAAGGATTTACAAGATAAAGTATGGAGAATAATTTTCACATCATTTGAAGGAAGTTCAACTGGAAATATTGAGTTTAATACTCAAGAGATGACAAGCTCTACATCTGTATCAGAATTACAAAGTGATATTTCAACTTTTGAAATTTATCCAAATCCAATTACCGATAATAATTTAACTATTGTCTTTGATAATTCTTTTAATGAAACACAATTAGAAATTTTTACTGTAACTGGAAAACAAGTTTTTGATAAGAATATAAATGGTGCGGGTTTTCAAGCAAAATCTTTTAGTTTGCCAAATCTAGATAAAGGATTATATATAGTTTCAATTTCTTCAAGAGGAAATTCAATTCAAAAGAAATTATTAATACACTAGAAAAATTTTAATATTTTTTAATTTTTTTTACAATATGAAAGTAAATCTTCTTTTATGTCTTTTACTTTCAAATTATATTGTTTGTTCCCAAAACTTATTTTTTCTAGATTCAGATAATAAACCACTTAAAGATGTATATTTTGAGTATGATTCTAATGAGAAGAAAATCAAGAAAATTAGTGATAAAAATGGTTTGATTATACTTAATCAAAATTTTTTTCAGAAATTAAATTATAAAATTTCTCACCTATCTTTTGAATCAATTAATGGAAATCTCTTCTTAAGAGATACTACTTTTTATTTAGTAAAAAAAAATTTCATTACTGATGAGGTTTTTATTACTGCTCAGATAAAACCCACCAAGATGTCTGAGGTTATTCAAAAACCTATAATTATTTCAAGAAAAGAAATTGAAATGCAGGCTGCAAATAATCTCAAAGATTTATTAGATAAGCAAACCAATATGCTACTAGGCTATGATAATGTCTTAGGAAGTAGTGTGTCTGTACAAGGTATTTCAGGACAAAATGTTAAAATTTTAATTGATGGTGTTCCCATTATTGGAAGATTAAATGGTAATATTGATTTAGGTCAAATAAATCTCAATAATGTTGAGCGTGTTGAGATAATAGAAGGGCCACTTTCTGTAGATTTTGGTACTGATGCTTTAGCTGGTACTATTAACTTGATAACTGATAAAGAATTTTTTGAAGGTTTTTCTTCAAATTATAATTTATACTATGAATCAGTTGGTCAGTATAACTCCGATCTATCATTTAATTTTAAACATAATTTAAATTCATTTAAACTTGATCTTGGAAGAAAATATTTTGATGGATGGTCAGAGGATGAAAGTTTTAGTTTATTTCCTACATCCCAATTAGCTGATACAAATAGAGTTAAATCCTGGAATCCAAAAGAACAGTTCTTTGGCAAGATTCAATTCAAGAATGAATCAAATAAAAATTCCATCAGGGTTTATTATGATTCTTTTTATGAAAAAATAACAAATCTTGGTTTTCCAAGATTACCTTATTATGAAAATGCATTTGATGATTATTACTATACCTACAGAAATAATCTAGGCCTTGACAATAAATATAATCTCAATGAAAAGGAAAATTTTCACTTATTATCGTCTTTTAATTCATTTAAAAGAATTAAAAATACATATTTCAAGGATTTAATAACTCTTGATGAGGAGTTAACTAATAATTCTAGTGATCAAGACACTTCTTCATTTGATTTGTTCATGAATAAACTTGTTTTTTCTTCTTATAAATATGATAATTTTAATTATCAAATTGGGTTTGATTCAAAATTTGAAAATGCTAAAGGCGTCCGAATTAATACTAAAGATAATTCAATAGCTGACCATGCTATTTATTTTTCTTCAAAATGGCAGCCAAATGATTATATAGCCTTAAAACCTTCACTAAGAGTATCATACAATTCTAATTTCAAAGTTCCTATCATACCTTCATTGAACACGAAACTTTCTTTAGAAGAATTTGTAGTAAGATTTTCATATGCTAAAGGTTTTAGATCTCCAACAATTAAAGAATTATACTTTGAATTTGTAGATGTTAATCACAATATTTTAGGTAATGAAAATTTAGTGCCTGAAAATTCTGATAATTTTCAACTTAATTTTGATTACGCTAAAAGATATAATAGTTCAAGAATTGAATCAGGTGTTAAATTTTATTACAATAATATTTTAGATTTAATAACACTTGCCCAATCACCAAATTCTTCAGAATATTCTTATTTTAATGTTGGTAACTATAAAACAAGAGGTATATCTTCAAGTGTAAGTTATTTTACTGATAAGATTAATTTATCATCTTCTTATAGTTTCACTGGCAGATTTAATGATTTATCTGAACAAACTAATGATGTTAGTTATTTATATTCTAATTCTTTAAATACAAGTATAAACTATAAACTTAAAAAACACTATGCAACTTTATCTTTATATTATAATTTTGTTGGTAAACTACCTGTTTTTTATAAAGTTAATGATGAGATTGTTGAAGCAGAAATAGAATCCTATCAAATTATAGATCTAATATTAAATAAATCATTTATTAAAGGAAAAATTAATTTTAGTATGGGAATTAAAAACCTTTTAAATGTAAAAGAAATTACAAATTTTGCAGTATCTGCTATTCATTCATCTTCAAACTCAAGCCAATCTGTAGCATATGGTAGAACTTTATTTACTTCTTTAAGTTTCAAACTATGAGGAAATATTTAATTTATATGGTTACATTTATATTTTTCTCATGTGAGCAAGAAGAATTGCCTATTCTCCCTCATAACCCAGGAAATCTTTTAACAAAACAAATTGAATTAGGAATCGATTACAAATATCAAGTTTTTTATGATTTAGGTTCTAATAGTGTTGTAAGTAATAATATAAAATCAGAGTGGGATTTAGGTTTTCAGAGTATTAATGATGGTTATCACATAATATTAAACTCATCTACATATAGTAGTTTAGCGTATATAGATAATAGTTTGTTTACTGATACTATTTCTACGTCAAATTTGTCATGGACTTGGGATAATCCTAATGGAGATTTAGATAGTACTGCCTTTGGAGACAGTAGAAATCGAAGTGGTTTTTATATCTATGATAGAGGATTTGATATAAATGGTAATTCATTAGGTTTTAAGAAGATTAAGATTAACTTAATTACAGATGAATATTATCAAATTTCTTATTCAAATTTAGATAATTCAGATTATGATAGCTTAAATATTTATAAAGATCAAAATGTAGATTTTACATGCTTTTCATTTAATTCAAATAGTATAGAAAATATCCAGCCTTACGCTGATAATTGGGATCTTTTATTCACTCAATATACTCATTTATACTCTGACACTACAACGCCTGCTTATTTAGTTACTGGAGTTATTTCTAATTCTGAGATTGAAGTTGCAACTAATAATAGTTATGAATTTGATGAAATTAATTATTCTATGATTAATGAGTTATCATTTAATTCTGACAAAGATGCTATAGGTTTTGATTGGAAAGAATATAATTTCGATGAAGGTTTCTATACAGTAAATAGTAATGTTAATTATATCATAAAGGATAAACAACAAAGATATTTTAAACTTCGCTTTATAGATTTTTATGATGTTAACGGAGATAAAGGTTATCCCACTTTTGAAGTGCAAAAGCTCTAATTAATTAGAGCTCTTGTTAGTTTTTTTATCTAAAGCAATAACCTCCTGGAATAATTCCTACCTCACTTGAATCAACCACTTGACCATTTGTGTTATACTTGTAAGTCCATCCATTTTGAACATAATCTTTAACGTCCGTACCATATATATGATTATCATTAAAACCAAGACTATAAAAGCTCTTAGCTATTATTGGGTTTGTAGACAACATATTGTTATAAATATTAAATGAAAAAACAGATTTACTCCAGCTTCCGTTGCTGAAATATAAGGTTGTTCCATTATCATCAATGATTAAATCTTTTGGATGATCACCAACTTCAAAAACAATTGATCCATCAACATTGTAAGTTTCACTATTAATAGTTGTTAATTCTCCTGGTGTCTCGGCAACAACATTCCAATTCGCATCATATTCAGTATTTCCTCCCGCTAGTACCCATATATTTCCATTTGCATCTTCTACTATTGAGTTTGGTTTGTCACCCACATTTATGTTTGTAATTAACACATCATTTTCAGTATCAATTACTGAAACGGTATTGTCTAAACCAAAACCTCCAACATTACATATGTAAGCTTTGTTGTCTTTGAATAACATTTTTTCTGGTCCTTGTCCAGTACTAATAGTAGAAATAATAGAATTTGTATTTAAATCTAAAATATGTATTCCTCCAATACCCCAATCAGATATATACGCTCTTTCATTAGATACTTGCATTATGTATCTAGGAGATATTAGGCCATTTATTGTAGCAATATGAGTCATGGAATCAATATTAGCTACTTCAATTTTAGAGGAATTATTTACTACAATATATGCTTTTTCATTTATGATTTCCATTGATTGAACTACATCTCCTAGAGAAAAAGAGTTGTTTTGTTCAAATATATTGTTACTTACATCTCCATTTTCTGAGATAAATGATAGTGAGCCATTTCCTGTTCCAAAGTTTCCTTCGTTAGTAATAAAATAACCTCTTTCATATAGACCTACATTTATATTGGGTCTTATTGAATAATTTTGACATGAAGCCAGTATTAATCCAATTGCGATAACAAATATTGTATTTTTCATTTTCATTTAATTTTAGTTAATAGTATAGTTTATTGTTAAAGTATACTCCCTTCCTTTTGAAGGGTAGTTTTGATAAGTCTGGTATTGTAAATCCATTAAATTCATAATTCTAAATTCTGTTTCTAATGGACTTGATTTTGGACTATAAATTAAGCCGAAACTGGATATAATATATTCATCCAGTAGACTATTTGAAGATCCGTATGAAGTAATTACTTCACCTGTATATGTAGAGTTTAAATAATATCTTAGCTCTTTATGTCTATATGAAATAACAATATTTCCTTTATGTAATGGAACATATCTTAGCTGTTGTCCTACGCTTATATCATTCGTATTAAAAGAAGATTCAGTTGTAGTTTTTGTAAACGAGTAATTTAGTTGAATAGTTGATTTTCTGTATTTAATTTTAAATTTAGATTCTATTCCTCTACTCCAAACTTCTTTTAAATTTTCTGGTGACCATATTCCATTATTTTCTATCCAGGCAATCCAATCATATACGTTGAGCGAATAGCATGAAATATCTAAATTGTAATTTTTGTTTATGAAGTTATATCCAAATTCATAATTATCAGAGCTTTCACTATTTAAGTTTTCATTACCTATTGATGATGAACTTATCCAATACCTATCATTAAATGATGGAGCTCTAAAGTTTTTTGAATACTTGATTTTAATTTTATTTTGCTTATTCAAATAAAATTCTGAAGAAAGAGAGGGTAATAAAGGAACATTGTAGTTGTTTTCCCATTCTTTTCTTAAAGATGAATTAATTTTAAAAGAATTAAATATGAAATCTACAGCTCCAAATAATGCTATTTGATTTTCACTTGTGTTTTGTTTTAAGTAATTATTGTTTTCTATTGAATTTAAATTTAAGCTTGATCCTAGTGTAAATAATTTGTTATTAATGTTGTATTGGAAATTTAAATCAGAAATTAAACTTTCAGCAATATATCTACTATCAATACCCTTTGAGAGTTCAGTATATCTAAAATTTTCGTTAAGATATGCTTGTTTTAATTTTAGTTTAAAAGCATTAAAATTATTTATTGAAGTTATCAATAGTCTATTATTTATGTCATATTGCTTAGCATCTGAAATTGATGTTGATAAATTTTGAGGCACTTCTCTATCTGAATAGTTGTACCAATAATTTGCTAATAGACTCTGTTTTTTATTTATCTGATATTTTACATTAAAGTTATATTCATTTATATTTTTTTCTCCATACTCATTAATTTGATATGGATTTCCCATTACGGATGTGTTTTTGAATTTAAAATTGTTTTTATCATTAATAGAAGAAAAACTACCAAAAAAGGAGATTTTATTTTTTAACGCATATATATTTAATGTATTAGAAGACAATCCAAAACTTCCAATTTTCCTTGTAAAAATTATTTTATTTTTTTTAACCTCCTCTAATGCAGCATTAAAATGGATGCTCCCTCCAATAGATCCACTTCCAAATGAACTGCTATTGCCACTTGACACACTAATTATTTGATGATTATTAAGCATATTAATAGCTGAAAGATCAACTAATCCATTTGCAAGGGAATTAATTTGTATTCCATTCCAAAGAACATTAGTATGCGAGCTGGATGTTCCTCTAAATGCTGGTGTTGCCAGAGCACCATATTCTTTTATATATATGTTAGAATAGTTTGTTAGATATTCTGAAAGGGAAGTGCTAGACGCAAGTCCAACTAACAATGGGTTAAAAATTTCATAATTAACTCCAGTAGTAAAATTTTTAATTTTTGATTCTTCTAATATAACCTCAGGTAAAAGAATAGTATCGTTGGTAATTTGTGAATACAAATTACAAACAGTAAACAGCATTAATATGTATAGAAATATATATTTCATATCACCTTTCGTTTTTTTCCAGAAACGATATGGTTTATTTATGCAAGCAGGTCTTCTGACTTAGTCCTTTAGATTGGCCTTCCCGTTTAAACAGTGGCACTCTGGAATCTAAATTTTACGGACATTACAGCTTCTGGTAAAGTTGAGGATTTTCACCTCATTCCCTTTAACATCTTCCGATGAGCTTATCTTTGGTAAAAATAGGAGATTAATAATAATTGACATCTAAATTGTATGTATCTTTTTAAGATAACTTTTTTAATATCTTTAATGCGAAAAAAATAACAGAATATATATGTACTTTTTAAAGAATTTTATCAGAAAGATATCTCTTTTATTAATAATATATTTTGTTTCAAGATTATTTTTTTTTATAAATAATTTCTCTTCTTTTAATATAAATGAAAGCACATCTTGGTTAACTCCTTTTATAGAGTCTTTAAGATATGATTTGTCTATATTGTTATATATTAACTCTATTGTTTTACTACTTGTTTTTTTTCCTTTTAATTTTCGTTTAAAACGATGGTATCAAAAGCTAGTAGAAATAGTGTTTTTGTTTGTCAATATTCCATTTATAATTTTAAATAATATTGACATAGAGTTTTTTCAATTCAATCAAAAAAGAATAACATCAGATTTTGTTGATCTTCTCTTTCTAGGAAATGATACTGCTCAATTCTTACAATCATATCTTTTAACATATTGGCCAATAGTGTTATTAACATTATTTCAGATTTATATTCTATTTAAATACTCAGATTTTAAACCTAAAACAGTTATCTCAAATTTTAAATCATTTTCAAATTCTTTAATGATATTTTTAATATCTGTTTTATTCTTTGTTGTTGGAGCAAGGGGAGGTCTTCAATTAAAACCTATTAATACTATTAACGCTGGTGAATTATCAAATCCAATTTTTTCAAATTTGATATTAAATACCCCTTTTACTTTTTTACATTCATTTAAATCAGAAAAATTGGCAGCCTATAATTATTTTTCTGATCAAGAATTAAATAATACTTTTTCTTTAAGTAAAAATTACTCTGCTGAAAAACAAAAAGATTATAATGTAGTAATTATTATCATGGAAAGTCTATCTAAGGAGTTTGTTGGCTTTCATAATGATCATAATTTAACTCCTTTTTTAGATAGTTTAATGAATCATTCATTAGTGTTTTCTAATGCCTTTTCTAATGGATTAAGATCTATTGAAGCATTACCTGCTATTACCGCATCAATTCCTACGCTTTCTAACACTCCATTTATTTCATCTGTTTATGCACAGAATAAATTTAATAGTCTTCCATCTATCTTATCGAAAAAAGGATATGCTACATCTTTTTTTCATGGAGGAACTAGAGGGACTATGGGTTTTTATGGTTTTGCTAAAAAGGCAGGATTTCAAAAATATTATGGTTTAGAAGAGTATGACAATAAAGATGATTATGATGGAACTTGGGGGATATATGATGAACCATTTTTTAAATTTTTTGCTGGAAAACTGAAAGATGAAAATCAGCCTTTTTTCTCAACTTTTTTCTCACTATCTGCTCATCCTCCTTATAATCTTCCAAATCATCATAATTCTCGTTTTAAAGAAGGAGATTTAAAAATACATAAGTTAATTACATATTCTGACTATTCTTTAAAGGCGTTTTTTAATAGTATTAAAAATGAAGATTGGTTTAACAATACACTTTTTGTTATTACTGCTGATCATACCTCGCCAAAATCATCAGATTCAATTTATAAAAACAAAATTGGTAGATATTCTATTCCAATGCTTTTTTATACAGCTGATAAATCATTGATTGGAATTGATAGTGTAGTTACTCAGCATATTGATATAATGCCTACAGTTTTAGATATATTGGGATATAACAAGCCATTTATTTCCTTTGGAGAATCAGTTTTTAGAAAAAGGGGTTGGGCTATTCATCACAATAATAATAGATATTGTTTAATTACACAAAATGGTTTTTTAAACAATAGAAATGAAAATTATAGAACTTTTTCTGATTGGAGTTTTACAAACAAATTAGCTAATAATAATGAAGATGTTGTTTTATTAAAATCATTTAAGCAATCTTTTTCTTCAAGTATGATTCAAAATAAACTAACTTTTGAATATAATGATTAAGAAATTTTTACTCTTTATACTAATTGTTTTAGGATATGTAATATTTATATTATTTCCTTCAAATAACTTAAGTAGTGATGGGTTTTATGAATCAGATGATAAATTATGGGCACATCGAGTAAATAATTTAAAAGATATTAACCCTTTAAGTAAAGAGTTTAAAGGGTTTGAAATTGATATATTTTACAATAAAAATCTAAATAAATTTGATGTTAAACATCATGGAAAATATTCTGAATTATCTCTTGGTGAATACTTCAGTTATAGTCAAGATTATTCATTAAAATATTGGATTGATTTTAAAAATTTAAATGAGAATAATGTAAATAAAGCAATTTTATTACTGGATAGTTTGTCAACTAAGCATTCATTAAAAAATGATTTAATTGTTGAATCAAAAAATATTGAATTGCTTTCAAAATTTAAACAAAATGATTTTTGTATTAGCTATTGGCTACCTTCTTTTAATTTGATTAAAAGTTCTTATCAAATTCATGAAATAAAAGCTAATTTGTTAAAGTTTAAGCCTAATGTTATATCAATGCCATATTCTAGTGTTGCATATTATTCTATAAAGTTTCCTAACTACCCAATTCATTGCTGGACTAATGAAATGATTAGCAATAGTGATAAAAATAAAATTGAAAAGCTTACCAAAAATGAAAATGTAAAAGTTATTTTAACTGATTTTAGGTATAATTTTTTAAATTAAATTATTCTTATATTTACATATAATATTTTTGTTAATCATCTCGTTATTTAATAAAACAATAATATGAACTGCAAAATTTTATTTCTATTACTTACATTTTACTGCTTTGATTTATCTTCTCAAACCGTTATTAAAACTCAATCAAATAATGGAAAAGATAAGAAGGTAATTGTAAAGTCAAACAAAAAGAACAACAAGAATATAACTATTAAAGGAAACAAAGGTTATACTTATTCAAGTAGTAATATTATAGTTAAGGGAAATAGAGATAGAGTTATTATTAATAAGCCAAATAGGCCTAAAAAGATTAAGAAAAGATATAATAAAAAAAGAAGGGGATATGTTTGGATTAAAGGACACTGGAAATGGAGTCCAATATTTAGAACATATTTTTGGGTTGATGGATATTGGATTAAAAAAAGAAGAAATCATTTTTGGGTTGATGGATATTGGATAGAAACGGATGGTGGTTTTTTCTGGGTTAAAGGTTTTTGGGAAAAAAGTTTTTAAAATATGAGATACTTTGTTTTACTAGTTTTTGTTTTATTTTACTCTTGTGGGGATTCAGGCAGTAATAGAGGTTGTACTGATTATTATGCATATAATTATGATGAGTTTGCAACATATGATGATGGTTCTTGCTTATATATAATTTGCAATGATCCAGCTGCTATTAATTATGGAGAATTATCTGAATTTTTTGTTACAGATTGTCAATATTTAGCTGATGTTACTTTTTATTTAGATGTGTCTGGAGCCAATTATTTTGATGGTTTAGGTGTTCAATTTTTAGATATCTATGTTGAGGGTAGTTATGTTGGCACATTACTTGGAGACCTGGGATTTGCTTTTATACCTCCTTGTGATCCACCAGACCCTGATGCAGTTAATTTTTCTTTAGAATGGCAAAACAGTTCAAATACAACCTTTACATGGCAAGTTAGAGATGGTTCCGATGGATTTATTTATTATCAAGGTACAGATATTGTTTCTGCCAATGATTGTTTAACCCTAGGATTGTCATATAAGAAAATACAAGAATATTTAAATAGTAAATAGTTCTAAATTCTTACCTCTAGTTATTTAATAGTTTACAAATAGTTTTAATCTAATTGATAATTATTATGCTTTGCATATAAATTTAAATTTTATTAATTTTATTTGAAGTATGAAAAAAATAATTTTAATACTAATTCTATTCCCTTTGTTGACATTTTCTCAGTCAAAAAATATATATAAAGAATTCAACTTTGGTATTGCTGTTGTTGATGCAATAGGAGCCTTTCCAGGTGCATCATTTCTTTTTGGAAATACAAGTTACTATTCAAATAATACCTTGGTAGATTATCAGATTGGTGTTGCATTTCCATCTATTGTTACAGGGAAAGTTGGTTTTGGAATAGGTAATGAAGATTTTGCTACTATTATTGGGTTTAGACCTTGGCCAACTTGTCCTTATCTTCAAATTAGCTTTAAAGAAAGACATAATTTTAGTATGGAATACCATCTTCTACAGGATTCAGATTACTTTCAGGGAACTAGTCTAATTCTGACTTATGGTCTGCGTTTTTGAAAATCATTTAGCAAATAGGAGTTTCTAGAAATTGAAAGTGTAGAGGATTACTTTCCGATACAGAACTTGCCAAAAATATTTGACAAAAGATCATCAGTTGATACTTCTCCAGTGATTAAACCTAAATGAAAAAGGGATTGTTTGATATTAACAGCTAAAAGATCTCCACTTACTCCATTATTTAATCCTTCAATCACAATTTCAATTTCACTTAAAGTATTTTTTAGTTGTTCATAGTGTCTTTGATTAGTCACTATTGTATTGTTATTATCTAGTGCATTCATGTTTGTAAAATCAAATATTTTATTTTTTAGTTCATCAATGCCTAAATTTTCTTTTGCTGATATATATATATAATCATTACCCAATGATTTGATAGAATTATTTGTGTCAATTTTATTTATCACCTTAAATACTTTGTCTTGATGTTCTGTATTAAGGTTATTTATGACAGTTAATTGATTTTCTATATTTTTAGAACCATCAAAAAGGTATATGATAATACTTGACTTTTTGGCCTGATGTATTGTTCTATCTATACCTAAATTTTCTATTTTATCATCTGTTTTTCTAATTCCTGCAGTATCAATAAATCTGAAATTATATCCTTTAATAATTATTTCATCTTCTATTGAATCTCTTGTGGTACCAGCAATATCAGAAACAATTGCTTTATCTTCATTTAATAAGGTATTTAGTAATGTTGATTTACCAACATTGGGTGCGCCTAAAATTGCAACAGGTATTCCATTTTTAATAACATTTCCTATTCTAAATGAGTTTATTAATATAGAAATTTCAGCTTGTAGTTCATTCAATAGTTTGTTTAACTGGGACCTATCCGCAAATTCGACATCTTCTTCAGAAAAATCAAGTTCTAATTCAATTAGAGATGCAAAATCAATAAGTTTTTGTCTTAACAGTTTAAGTTTTTTAGAAAAACCACCTTTGAGATGTTGTATTGCTGTTTTATGTGCAGCTTCACTTTCCGATTCAATTAGATCAGCTATTGATTCAGCTTGAGATAAATCTAGTTTTCCATTTTGAAAAGCTCTCATTGTATATTCTCCTGGATTTGCTAATCTAACTCCATTATTTATTAAAATTTCTATTATTTTATTTTGAATGTATTTAGATCCGTGGCAAGAAATTTCTACAGTTTCTTCTCCAGTAAATGATTGATTTTTGTGAAAAATTGTAATGATAACTTCATCAATTATTTTGTTTCTATGAATAATATTACCAAAATGTACGGTATGACTTTCTTTATCTAATAGATTTTTGCTGAAAATTTTATTAGATATTTTAATAGCATCAATTCCAGAAATTCTAATTAATGCAATAGCACTCATACCTCCACCTGTAGCAAGAGCACAAATAGTATCTGTGTCATTAAAATTTTTCATTATGCAAAAATATTTAAAATCCTTTGTTACTATGCATATTGTTCTAATTTTGCATTAAATAAAAAAATAAATATGAGTGTATTAGTAAATAAATCTTCAAATGTTATTGTTCAGGGTTTCACTGGAAACGAAGGGACATTTCATTCTGAACAAATGATAGAATATGGTACAAATTTAGTTGGTGGTGTTACTCCTGGTAAGGGAGGGACTGTTCATTTAGGTAAGCCAGTTTTTAATACTGTTGAAGATGCCGTTAAAAAGGTAAATGCCAATACATCATTAATTTTTGTTCCACCTCCTTTTGCCGCAGATGCAATCATGGAAGCAGCTGATGCAGGTATTGAAGTTATAATTTGTATTACAGAAGGTATTCCAACTAAAGATATGATTACCGTTAAGAATTATTTAGAAAATAAGTCATGTACTCTTGTTGGTCCTAATTGTCCAGGAGTTATTACTCCAGGAGAAGCTAAATGTGGAATTATGCCTGGCTTTGTATTTAAAAAAGGTAGGATAGGAGTAGTATCAAAATCTGGAACTTTAACATATGAAGCTGCTGATCAAGTTGTAAAGGCAGGTTTAGGGATTTCAACTGCTATAGGAATTGGTGGGGATCCAATTATTGGGACTACTACAAAGGATGCTGTTGAACTTTTCATGAATGATGATGAAACTGACGGTATAATAATGATTGGAGAAATTGGTGGTCAATTAGAGGCAGATGCTGCTAAGTGGATAAAGAAGAATGGTACAAAGCCAGTAGTTGGATTTA
>JBJKXM010000064.1:0-27943 GCA_045561575.1 Flavobacteriales bacterium | reverse complement strand
AAAAGCTATGGATGGAAAAAGTACACTTGACAAACAAGCTTGGTGGAATTTTAATATAAATACCGTTGCAAAAAATCAATACTCAAAATATAAATATCCGAAAGAATTAAAAGATCGATTAAATGAAGTTAATAAGTATTGTGAAGATAATGACATTAATTTAATTTTTATAAATGTCCCGCACAACGTTGAATTTAGTAACAGGAAAAACGATTTTAATCTTTCTAATGCTGAGGCTCAATATAAAAAAGATATTAGTGAATTTGGAACGGTAATTGATTATGATTTCCCTAATCAAATAACTAATTGTAAAAAGTGCTTTACAGATCCAATACACACAAATGACTCAATTAATTTATTAATGGTGAGAGAAGTATTTTCAGACTCTCTCATTATTGGTAAAAGACTATAAAAACAAACCTTGAAAATAAGATCTATTAATTAAAATAAAAGTTGAAAAATCCTTTTTGATTCTTGGGCTAATAAAAAACCTAAGATTATTTTTAAAAAATAAAAAGACACAATAAAGATAACAATACAACCCCCCATTTTTTCTTAGAAAGTAAATGTGATTTCTAATATTTTGTGATAAGAAAAAATCACTTCTATACGTTTTTTTGCTGTCGTTCTTAATTAAAGATTTTGTTAAACTTCCAACTTTATGAAAAAGTGTAATATTTGAATCGTAAAATAACTGATGTTTAGCATGCTTTTTAATCCTAAACAAAAAATCAGTGTCATCGAAATAAACAAAATACTTTTCATCCATTAATCCTATATCTTCAAACACATTTTTATTGATTAAAAGACAGCAAGTTGATGCATATTCTACTAAAGATGATGAATAATTACTATTTTTATTATTTTCATTGAATCCATTATGAAAAGGCAAAAAACCATTACTTTTTTTAAAACCTCCACCAGCATACCAAATAATGTTTTTATCACTATGATATAATATTTTAGGAACCAACAAACTGCAATTATTATTATTTATAGAATAATACATATCGTTTAATAATGAGTTTGGAAATTCTATATCATTATTCAACAATAAAATATGAGAGCATTTATTAGCTAAAGCTTTCTTTATACCAACATTATTAGCAGCAGCAACTCCAATATTTTTATCGTTTTTAATAATAACAATTCTATTGTCATCAAATTCATATAAAATTTTTGTTGTTGCATCATTTGAGTTATTATCAATAACATATAAATCAAAATTTGAGAAAGTTTGATCAAATAAATTATTCAAGAATGGACGCAATACATTTGCTGAATTGAATGTAACAGTAACAATACCTATCTTTTCCATGAGCTTAAATCAATTTCTAGCATTTCTTCTAAAAGCAAAATATCGTCGTAAAACAAATCATATAACTTCATCTCTAAGTCCTTAGACATACTAATTTCTTTTTTACGAAAAAACAATTCATTGATTTTTTTAAGAATTGAATTAGGAAATAATGAAGAAATAGTTTTTCTCACAAAAGATTTCGAATACAAAACATTAATAAATTTATGATTTGAACTTTTATATGTGTTGAATGGTGTGTTAAAATCAATCTTTTCATCAACATCTAAATTTAAAAATTTCAAGATTTTATTAGTAAACTTAGCATTATCAATTTTTAAATCATCGTGCAACATTACACAAACTTTATCTTTACCAAAAATATCAATGTACTTTTTAACCTGAGAATAATAAAATCCTAAATGGATATATTGTTGGTAAAAAAGTAAATGGTTTTTAGAAGAAATATCATCTAAAATATTTTCAAAACTTGTTTTTACAAAACCAAGTCTATTATCCATATTATAATGTGAAAAGGCTCTTTTAACTGGATCTCGTAATATGATAATAATTTTAGCATTTTTATTGTATTCATGAATCCTTGATGCAACGTTTTGATAAAACAAATATGATACGCTTGCTTCCCCAAGCAAACAATTATTTGATTTAAAATTAAATAATGAATTATAGGCTTCTAAATCAGAAACGAGATTTGTATTGTAATAAAGTTTTTGAGCAGCGATATCTTGAGCAGAAAAATAATTTGGCTCTTTCACTGAGCTCATTGTTATACTATGATGTTGACTTAAGTAATTATATAGTGAAGTAGTTCCCGATTTTGGAGCGCCAACAATAAAAAAATCTACTTTCATATTTTATTTTTTAAAATTCAAAAAATTCTTGACACTAGATATCCTACTAAAATTAAAAATAAAAGCAAGAAACATTTTTATTGGAAAACTTATAAAATAATAAAAAACAAATATAGGAGGCAAAATAAAGACCTTAGGCTTATACTTAAAATTGCTCATTATAGGTTTAGAAAAAAACTGAGCCAAATAAATTTCTGAGTCTGACAAATCCCCTTCTTCCATTTCTTAACTTTAGAGACATCTATTGTTTTTTCTTTTGAATCACTCGTATTTGAAGAACCAATATTAGCAATACTTAACATTTTAGGCTGATATTCTAAATTTAGAAATTTACATAATTGAATACATTTTGCTTCAGGTGAAATTAGAAAATCCTCAAATTTTAATATAAAAAATTCTGACCTATCTTCATATTTCATTGTGATTTTTAAAGAAGAATTCCACACAACAGATGTTGTTATTGGATGGTAATTCGCAAAAGATCTTAAGCTCTCAATAAGAGGGATTTTATTTGCTCCTAGAAACTTTCTTTTCCATTTATTTTTTTGAGATAATAAAACATCTCTATTATCTCTTACCATATTTATAAACTTAGAGTTTGGAAATTCAGATATGATATTTTCCAAATAATATATATTGTTTGGAGTATGGAAACATGCTATTTTTTTTTGTTTTTCTTTTAACTCAAAATCAACAAAAACCTTAAAGATTTCCAAAACATTGTAGTTTTTTTTAGGTAGAACTTTTTTAGACAAATTAAAAAAACCTGAGATATCTTTTTTACTAAACAATCCATCTTTCTGTCTTTTAAAAAGCTCTGCTAAAATATTTATTGCAACTGAATGCTCTAATTTTAATTTTTTATATTTTGTAAATATTTGACTAAAAAAATGCAACTCATTAAAAGTATAGACTAATGAATTATTAGCAAATACTCTGGACATCATAGTCGTCCCACTTCTGCTCGATCCTATTATAAATATATATTTTAAAGCCTCCATATTATTCAATTAAAGTCAGTGAGTAAGGAGATATACTAATCTTTTCATCAATCTTAGTTAATGTTTGCTCAAAGGAAATTTTATTTATATCACTATTTAAATCATATAAATTTAACGAACCATATTCTAAAACCTTTGTACATTTCTTGTTTAAGGATTCAACTTCTTTTGCTGAATTAGACCAATTTACATAGCACTCATAAACTAAAGTCATGTTATTAAAAAACTCATACTTATAAAAATCCTTAGCAACAACTTGCTTTTTAACTTTGAGATCTTTACTATTAAAAAATCTACTTACTATTTGAATAGGTATAAAGGTTGACTGAATAAGTGTTTTACTATCTTTTTTTTGAAAAATTGACCCGCCAAAATCTCTACCTGCTAAATTATGAAATGTAGTCAGTTCAATATTTTTATAAATATCATTGGAAATCAGCTCAAGAAAAAAATTAGCCACAAACAATCCTTGCAATAAAGTATTTCCTGTTTTTTTAGAATATTGTAAATTCCATTCGGTTATCCATATTGGTTTGTTTTGAAAGATTGAATTATATCTTTCTATTTCTTTTGGATAATCTTCATTGAAAAATGATTGGATTCTTTTATTATAAATTGAAAAAGATTCCTCTTTACTTCCTTCATTTTTTTCAACAATCATTTGACCATATTGCCCCTTACCTTTAACAACTTTAGCATAAGAATGGATAATAATTGCATCATAAAAATCTAAACTTGCAAGTTTTTTATTCCAAATACTATGTCTATGTTTTTGATCTTTAACTAAAGGAGCAGCAACAATTGCAGTTTGTATTTCAGGGTAATTACTTTTAATAAAAGCTGAAATTTCTTCTACTTTTTTAATATATATATCAATAGTATAACCTTTATCAAAATAACTTTTATTGGACATTTCACTTCCTAACTCGACTCCAATTACAGGTATATCTTGATCAAGAATATACTTTATCATTTTAACAATATCTTCTTTTGTTTCAGTTAAGACATTAGCAACAAGTACTGCGCTTGATTTTGAATATTTTGCTAAATCAATAAAATCATGAATATAATTTTTATTATGTTTTTTTCTTTTAGAATAACTAATTAAACCCCGTGCTCTTTTTGGAAATTTTCCTAATATTAAGGAATCAATTTCATTAATTTTCATTCCATAAGCAGAACCGTCAAAATGATAAAAATTACCTACTGCTCCTCCAGGAAATCTTAATATCTTTGGTGATATTTTGTCAATCTTTTCTTTGAATTCATTATCGTTAATATCAAAATATGTAAAGGTATTTGAAGTAGCAAAACCAAATATATTTTTATTATAATATTCTTGTGAATTTATATTGTGAGAAGCTATTAAAAAAAGTGCTAAAAGAGTAAAACTTCTTATCATCTAATTAATCCTTTATTTTTCAATTCTTCAACAGAAAAGTTATAAAGATCTTTTTCAATTTTTTGATTTTTCACCCAGTCAACAAAAATTCTTACACCTTCATCAAAAGGTAAAAAAGAAGAACAATCAAAATCAGATTTTAGTCTTTTTAAATCAGCAAAATTATTTCTTATATCTCCCAATCTATACCTTTTTGAAACATTTATATTTATATTAGATTTCAATGTTTCTTTTAATTTTTCTGCTACTGAAATTACCGTTTGTGGTAAACCAGAACCAACATTGTAAACCTTATGTTTTAAACTATTTGAAATTAATGCAGCAAATGAAACATCAACAACATCATCAATAAAAATAAAATCTCTTGTTTGTAAACCATCCTCATAAACTTCAATATCATTATTATTAAGTATTCGAGTTGAAAAAATTGACAAGATCCCAGTATATGGATTTGATAGAGACTGACCAGGACCATAAACATTTTGATATCTTAAAATAATTGGCTTTATCCCCATACTTGAACATGTCAACTCCAAGATTTGCTCTTGATTATATTTTGTAAGGGAATACAGAGAAAGAGGATTAATTTCAGAATCCTCATCTGTTGGAATAGGATTATAAGATTGAAAATCAAAATTACCTTTATCTAAACTGGATTCATCTCGCTTTTTTGGGAAAACCCAATTTTTTTCAATATCAATATACTTTCCTTCTCCATATACTGCTCTTGA
This sequence comes from Flavobacteriales bacterium, assembly GCA_045561575.1. GTDB lineage: Bacteria > Bacteroidota > Bacteroidia > Flavobacteriales > BACL11. The sequence continues at coordinate 22,640 of JBJKXM010000064.1, read as the reverse complement.
AGAAGATAAAAGAATTTTTTTTATTCTATTGTTTGTGTTTGCAAGTACATCCATCATTAATGCCACAGAGCCAACATTAACTCGGGTATAATCATATATTTCATACATTGACTGACCAGTTCCTGTTTCTGCTGCAAGATGGATAATTGCATCTTGATCTTTAATAGCTAATTCCCAATCTTCTCTTGAACAAACATCACCAATAATAAAGTTTGATATATTTTTTAAGGCATTGTATTTTGACTTATCTGAATGTATTTTACTTGACAGGTTATCTAAAATAGTTACGTCATAGCCTTCACTTATAAATTTTTTAGAAAGTGTAAAACCAATAAAACCTGCTCCTCCAGTAATTAATATCTTTTTCATACTCTAGATTGTATACCCGTCGATGTAAATTTAAGAAAGAAGTAATAAAAACCTGAAATAATAAAAATAAAAAAGAAAGGTCTCAAGAAAAGAGGTTCAGACATTACTGAAGTAAAAACAATAAAATAAAAAAGTAATTTATGATTACTAATAATTTTCTGTCTTAAAAACATAAAAACAAATAATATAGAAGTAGGGAAGCCCATAGCAGCCAATAAAAATGTAAGTGAGTTAGCACTTCCAGCACTTGTTCCAGCAGCTTTTAATGACACTCCAAGAGTTTCATTTATAAGTTCTAAACTTTCATTATCAATATAAAATTCATAACGTAATTTCTGAAATTGATCTAAATCTAACCCAACACCAGTTAATGGATTTGTTGCAGCAATAAAAATTGGTTGAGTAAAATCAAATAATCTTTTTTGAAAAGAAAAAACTCGATTACCTCTTAATTTTTCTTCTAGATTAATTGAGAAAATAAAATATATCGGAATAAATGACAAGAAAATAATTGGTAGATACAATTTATTTTCATTAAATCTTTGTATAAACAAATAAAGGAGCTGACCAATCAAAATTATAATACCAGTAGTAGAATAAGTCCCTAAAATAGTAAAGCCAATTAAAATTAACCATCTATTTTGTTTGAAAATGAATGCTTGTAAAAAGAAGAATAAGTTTAGATAAATTTGTAAAACACCTGGCTCCCAAAATAGACCTTGGTTTCTACAAAATTCAATACCAAAAAGGTTCATAACAGATAAAGTTATCTCATCAGATGCATAATAAAATAAATAAGCATAGGTTTTACATGTGTAATATTCAGAGTTAATCTCAGACAGCTGATCACTTATAAAGAAATAAGCAATAAAATTTAATAAAGAATGAAAGAATATTAACTTAAGAATGAAATTTAATCTTGAAAGTAAAATTTGATTTGATCGATTATTTTTAAAATGCACACAAAACAAAACAGAAGTCATAATGACTGTCAAATAATACAAGTATTTATCAACTGATTGCTCCCTAATAGCAAAAAAGAAATTTATTAAAAACAATACTAAAACAGAAATTGAAGTAAAGATTATGGAGTTCATCAAATCTTTCCTTATTCTGTGATAGTTTAAAAGAATAGAAATAATTAAAACAGCAAGAAAAATATAATACATGAAGTTTCTATTAAACACAAAAAGCAATCCCCCTCCTGTAAAAACAAGAAACAAGACTAATAAATTATCTACAAGCTTTTCCCTAATTGTATATAGAATCATATATTATTCCAATTCATTTTTTCTCCTAATAATTTTTCTAACTTAAAGACATCTTCGCTAAAATACATTTTGTAATACAAGTTCTTTTCTTCATTACTTAAAGGTGTGTATTTATATACATCTTTATTAAAATTTTTTATTCTATTTCGAATTATTTGTCTGTTTTTCTGTGGGACTATAAATTTTAAAATTTTTCTAAAAAAATTATTTTTTAATGTTAACTCTTGAACAAATTTTGATTTTGCTTTTCCGCTTTTGTTGCTGTGAACATCCAAATTAATATTTGACAAATCAATTTCAAAAAAATCTGACATCTTTTTAACTGTTGCATCAAGATTTCTCTCAACTTCTGAATTAAAATTAATTACCAAAAAATTACTAAAATCAAAATATTTAAGATATACTGAAAACATTTTATAATACAAACCCTGAGAAATATATGAACACCTCATTATATCTAATGATTTTTTTTCATTTTGAAATTTTTCAAGCCTAGAATTTTCTAATTTCAATGCTTGATCAAAACTTAAATCTTCATGACCATCTCTTAATGAGTGATTATAATGTGAATATGCACGATCTACAGGATTTCTTAGTATTACAACAAATTTAACTTCTGACCCAAGTGATTTATAAATCCTTTCTGCGCATTCGGTAAAATAAAAATATGTAGGGGTAAATTCTAATATTACTTTTTCAGAATTAACAGTATTAAAATATGTTTTTTGATACCAATCAATTCCTTTGAAATAATTTTCATCAATATTAAAAAAATGAGGTTCTTTAAACTTTGGCGTAAAAATCTCATCATGATTCTTAAGCATATCAAAAAAAGTGGTAGTTGCTGATTTTGCAGCACCTATAAACATGAAATTTGGCAAACTCATTTTATCCAGAAATTTAGATCTCTATCTAGCAAGACAGATAGTTTTTTAACATCTTCCCTAAATATATCTTCTAACTTTTTTCTTACTTTATCATCCATTTTTTCAACAGAAAATGTGAATATAGATTTAAACATATTAACTAAAAAAAAACGTCCTGATTTAAAAGGGACAACTATTTTTATGACGTGTTTTAAAATATTTTTATTTAAAAACATTTTTTTAAAAAATGAATTTTTCCATTGCCAACCACCAACCATATACTGTTTTGATGTATTAATTTTAATCTTTGTAATTTGTAAGAAATCGAATAGTTTGTCTAACTCTTCATCAGTATTTCTAATAAAATCATCATATATTATTACATGAGTTTGATTAACAAAATTGTTAGTGAATTTTTTCACAAAATCATGATACATTCCTATATTAACATATCTTGATGCAGGCGTCATTTTTATGTTTTTTATATATCTATCTTCACATTGATCAATTGCTTTTTGAAAATCTAAATTTTCATCTGTATTGTACCTTTTTACATGCTGATAGCCTGAAAACGCCCTGTCAACCGGATTTCTTAGCATTATAATTATTTTAACCTGTTGATCTAAATACTTTTTAATGTTTTTAATAGAAATTTCAGGAAACTGTAAATACATTGCACTAGATTCGCCTCTATATTTATAATTTTCGCTATTTAGAAACAAATTAGAATAGTCATTAATTTTATTGATTCCTTTTGGAATTCTTGATAGTCCAATCTCGTTATTTATTAAAAAATGTGGCTCTTTGTGTTTAGACATAAAGACGTCAGGATGTTGACTCAAATAATTGTGTAAAGAGGTAGTACCACTTTTTGCTGCACCGACAATTAATAGATTAGGCAATATCATAGTTTAATTTAATTTCTTAAACGGTATATAAAAAGTATAAAATCCAAATTCTCTTTTTACAAAGTAAACTAATAACAAATTAAAAACAACAAGACTTATCATAGTTGCAATTGCTGAGCCATCGATACCGTAAATTGGGATTAAGGTAAGATTTAAAATAACATTAACCAATGAACCAACTATAGCGACATTCATAAAAATTACTTGCTTACCACACATTTGCAATAAATTACCTGCTGCACCAGAAAAAGAAACAACTACACGGCCCAAAGACAATACAATAAATGAAAAAATACCTACTCGAAATTCATCACCAAATAATAACATGAGTTTTTCAGAAAAGAGTATAAAAACAATCACTAAAGGAAGGGTAGTCCAAAAAATTAATTTTGTTGATTGTTGCGTTACCTTTTCTAACAATTTAAATTCATTTTGCTTATATAATTCTGCAAATTTGGGAGATGCTATGCTCTTAATTGCCATCAAACCTATTGTTGCAAACATTGATAATTTAAAAGCTGTATGATAAACACCTATTTGAGCTGAATTTGTTAAGAATCCAGAGACAACATCTGGAGAATCTAAAATACCTAACATTAGTTTATCAGTCCAAGACATTATAAAATGTACAGCTTGCGCAAGCATTAGTGGTAAAGAGATTTTGAGAATACTTGAAAAACTTTCGCTAACTTCAATATCAGTTAAAAATTCATTGCTTTCTTTTTTTCTTTTTAAAAAATATGAAAACACAAAAAAAGACAAAACAGAAATAACTAACAATCCTATTAAATAAGAATAAATAGGAATATTTTCATCCTTTGAAAAAATTATCAAAACTAAAATTGCAATTAATGTAAATAAGGCTTGTGACATCCAAAAGAAAAAAGAATAACCACCAATCTCTTTTAATCCTCTCATATTTTGATAGTGAAATATAAAAGAAGACATAGGAAAAATAAAGAAAGATGTAATCTTTATATGATCTGAATTAGCTCCAATAAATTCTGCAATTATTTCAGCACCAAAATACATAAGTATTGAGCTAAGTATTGATGTAATTAAAATTATTGACATGGCTTTTTTTCTAAAAAGCACAATACCATCATAACTTTTTTCAGCACAATATGATGCAATAAATCTTATAGATGCAGTGTCTAAACCAAGTTTTGAAATCAAGGTAAATATTTTTAGTACAACTATTGCAAGAACATAATCTCCCAAACCGTTAGCACCAAAAAAATATGCAATTACAAAAGTTAAAATAAAACCTAGAATCTGTCCCCCAATCCTAAATAACATTGCCACTCCTCCCTTTTGAAATAGCTCACGAAAATCTTTGTCATCAAAATTTTTTTTGATACGATTTTGTGCGTTATTGATACTTTCTGAAATCATTATTATTTTTTAGTAATTAGAAACCATGAATTAACTAATGATTTTTTATTGTACTTGATTTCATGATTTTTTTCATATTCTAAAATTTTGTATCCAGCCATATTAGCAATAGCATGACCTGCCGCAGTATCCCATTCCATAGTCGGAGCATATCGGGGATAAACATCGGCAGAACCTTCAGCTACCATACAAATTTTTAAAGATGATCCAACAGCTAAAATTTCAACTTGATTATTTTCTTTTTTCTTTTTTTGAAAAAACTCTTCAGTTTCTTTTGACATATGAGAGCGTGAACCCACTACAACAAAGTTTTGACGATCTGTTTTAAGAGGTAATTTATTTGCTGCGCTAATAAGATAATTTAAATTTTCAAAATGGTTTTGAAAATTAATTTTATAAGCACCATAATCAACTAAAGAGAAATATAAATCTTTTGATGTTGGGCAATATATAACTCCCATAATAGGTTTTTGGTTTTTAACTAGAGCAATATTAACTGTAAATTCTCCATTTTTTTTAATAAATTCTTTTGTGCCATCTAGTGGATCAACAACCCATAAATATTCCCAATCCTTTCTTTCATCATAAGAAATAGTTATTCCTTCTTCACTTAAAAAAGGGATGTGAAACAATGCTAAGGCAGAGCAAATTGTATCATGTGATTTTTTATCTGCCAAAGTCAAAGGCGAGTCATCTTCTTTAAACTCTACCTCAAAATTTGATTCATAGATTTTCATAATTTCATGACCTGCATCAACAGAGGCATTTATAGCATGAAAAAGAAGTTCTTCTAATTTATTTTTTTCCATTCATTATATATAATATCTGCCCTAGATGTCCCAATTCTATCTGCTCCTGCCTCAATCATTTTTATGCATGAGCTTAAATCTGACACTCCACCAGATGCTTTAACTGGCATAGGCGACACAATTGACTTTATAGATTTTACGTCTTTTTGTGATGCTCCTAATCCACCATAATAACCTGTGGAAGTTTTAACAAATATATTTTCCATTTTATTTGGAAAATTTGACAAACAAATATTAAAAATTCTTTTTGAAATTTGTCTCATTTCATTTTTTGACAGTGCACCAGTTTCAATTATCCATTTAACAACTATATTCTTTTCAATAGCTAACTTGGTACAGTTTAGGATAGATTGATCAAAAATATCATAGTGACCCATTTTAAAAATATTGTAATCACAAACAAAATCTAACTCGTCTGCACCATTTTTTAGCGCTAATTTAGCTTCATTTATCTTCACCTCTGTATTTTGATTACCTAGTGGAAAATCAATGACAGTTCCGATTCTAACACTTGAACTTCTTTTAGAAATTATTTTTTTTGCAAGAGAAACAAAATTAGGCCTAAGCATGACACATTTAAAATTATAATCAACTGTCTCATTTATAAATAAGTTAATTTTTTCTTCAAGTAAATCGTCAGTGATACCAAGTTCAGCCGAAGTTTTCAGAAAAGTTGCATCAAAATATTGAGAAATATTTAAGATTTTTAATGACATCTTTTTGTATCTACACAAATCTAGTTAAATATTCATTTATTCTAACTTTTAAATTGACAAATTTTGCGTTATTTGCATAAGATGGAATCATCCAATGAAAACATATATCCAATATTTAATCAAATAATCTCTAAACGAGAAAAAGAAAACCGATTAAAACAAAATGCAAAATGTGTTTGGTTAACAGGCTTATCTGGTTCTGGCAAAACAACTCTTGCTATAAAACTTGAAAGAGAATTGTTTGAAAAAGGATATTTAGTTCAAATTTTAGATGGAGATAATATAAGATCTGGAATCAGCAACAACCTTAATTTTTCTGAAAATGACCGACTAGAAAATATCAGAAGAATTGCTGAGGTATCTAAACTATTTATAAATTGCGGAATAATTACAATTAATTGTTTTATTAGCCCAACGAATAAAATAAGATCTGAAGCAAAAAAAATAATTGGAGATGATAATTTTATTGGGATTTATATAAATTCAGACCTAATTACTTGTGAGAAAAGAGATGTAAAAGGCCTTTACAAAAAAGCTCGAAAAGGAGAAATAAAAGATTTTACTGGAATTTCTTCTAAATTTGAATTACCTGACAACACATTTATTGAAATAAATACAAATAAAGATATTAATGAATCTCTAGATGATTTAACAAAAACTATAATTCCATTAATTGAAAAAAAATAGATGAATTCATATAATTTAACTCACCTAGCAGAACTTGAATCTGAAGCAATTTTCATAATAAGAGAAGTAGCATCTCAATTTGAAAAACCTGTTATGTTATTTTCAGGAGGTAAGGATTCTATTATTATGTTTCATCTTGCTAGAAAAGCTTTTTTTCCTGGCAAAATCCCCTTCCCTCTAATGCATATTGATACAGGACATAATTTTCCAGAAACAATAGAATATAGAGATAATTTAATTAAAAAAACTGGAGAAAATCTGATTGTAAAATACGTACAAGAATCTATAGATAACGGTTTAGCTGTTGAAGAAAAAGGGCCACATGCTTCTAGAAACGGTCTTCAAACCATTACTCTTCTTACAAGTTTAGAAGAAGGAAAATATGATTGTGCTTTAGGCGGGGCTAGAAGAGATGAAGAAAAAGCAAGAGCAAAAGAAAGGTTTTTTTCACATCGAGATGAATTTGGGCAATGGGATCCAAAAAATCAAAGGCCAGAACTATGGAATTTATTTAATGGGAAAAAGAATCTGGGTGAACATTTCCGAGTTTTCCCAATATCTAATTGGACAGAAATGGATGTATGGCAATATATTCTACACGAAAAAATTGAGTTACCATCTCTTTATTTTTCTCACAAAAGAACAGTTGTAAATAGAGATGGTGTACTACTAGCAAAATGTGATTTTGTAAATTTGAAAGACAATGAGGTATGGGAAGAGAAAATTGTTAGGTGTAGAACCATAGGAGATATGACATGTACTGGAGTTTCTGAATCAATATCTTCTTCATTAGAAGAAATAATTGAAGAGGTTGCGTCAACAAGAATAACTGAAAGAGGTGGTAGAGCTGATGACAAAAGATCTGAAGCGGCTATGGAAGACAGAAAAAAGGAAGGATATTTTTAAAAGAAATGACAAAAGAAAAAGGGTATTTAGATATGGAACTGCTTCGATTCACTACTGCTGGTAGTGTTGATGATGGAAAGAGTACGTTAATTGGTAGATTATTATATGATAGTAAAGCTATATTTCAAGATCAATTAGAGTTACTAGAAGAAACAAGTAAACAAAGAGGTGAAGATGATATTAATCTTGCTCTATTAACAGATGGTCTAAGATCTGAGAGAGAACAAGGAATAACCATCGATGTTGCATACAGATATTTTGCTACTCCAAAAAGGAAATTTATAATAGCGGACACTCCGGGCCATATACAATACACAAGAAATATGGTGACTGGTGCTTCTACAGCAAATCTTGCAATCTTATTAATTGATGTTAGACATGGTGTAATAGAACAAACTAAGAGACATGCTTTCATTGCCTCTTTGCTTCAAATACCACATGTTGCTGTTTGCGTAAATAAAATGGATTTAATTGATTTTAATGAAGAATCATTCTACGCTATTAAAAAAGAATTTGAAAATTTTTCATCTAAACTCGAAATACAAGATGTTCATTTTATCCCCATAAGTGCTCTTAAAGGAGATAATGTGGTAGAAAGGTCTCAAAATATGTCTTGGTATGATGGCTCAACACTAATGCATTTATTAGAAAATGTACATATTGGAAGTGATGAAAACCATATAGATTGTAGATTTCCAGTACAATATGTTATTCGCCCACAATCAACAGAATACCCTGACTATAGAGGATACGCCGGCAGAATTGCAGGAGGAGTTTTTAAATCTGGTGATAAAATTAAAATTCTACCATCGGGAATTGAAAGCAAAATAAAAAGCATTGATACATTTAACGGAAAAATACAAGAAGCATTTGCTCCAATGTCAGTATGTATCACTCTTGAAGATGATATTGATATAAGTAGAGGAGACATGCTAGTTCGTGAACACAATCAGCCAATCGTTAGTCAAGAATTAGATTTAATGATCTGCTGGATGAATAGTAAAAAATTAATTGTAAGAGGTAAGTACACAATTAAACATACTAGTCAAACAGCTAGATGCATTATAAAAGAGGTTAGATATAAAATGGACATTAATTCTTTACACAGAATGGAAGATGATAAAGAAATTGGTTTAAATGATATTGGAAGAATAGTTATTAAAACAACCAAATCTCTATTTTATGACAAATATAATAGAAACAGAAACACAGGTAGTATTATAATTATCGATGAAGCAACCAATGAGACAGTTGGTGCTGGAATGATTATCTAATAAAAATTACTGATTTATATTAATTAAGAGTAAAATTAATTGGTATTGTAAACATTACTCGAACAGGCTTTCCTCTTTGTTTTCCAGGTTTATATTTTGGAAGAGAAGATACAACTCTTTTAGCTTCAGCATCTAAATTTTTATCTACTCCTCTAACAATTTTGACGTTTGTTACATTTCCTTGCTTATCAACAATAAAACTTACATAAACTTTTCCAGTAATATTGTATTCTTTAGCAATTGCAGGATATCTAACATTTTTCTGAATAAATTTCATTAGACCCAAATCTCCTCCTGGAAATTCTGGCATATTTTCAACAACCATGAAAAACTCCTCATCATCTTCTTCTATTTCAATAATTTCATCTTCGTCAGTTTCTGTTTCTTCAATCTCAAGCTCTTTTTCAATTTCAACTTCATCCTCAACAATTTCAATAATTTCTGGAGGTGGAGGTGGAGGTGGAGGTGGCTTAACCTCTTGTCTTGTAATTGGAATAATCTCTTCTTCCATATCATCAAGGTTTAAATCACCAAGGTTATAATTTGATTTATCGTAACTTTTCCACTCAAAGGCAATTAAAATAGCAAGTAAAGTAACTGCAAGCCCAATTTGAAAAAACATGGCTTTTTTATTTTCTAAACTTACTTTGGGATTCTTCTTTGGCTCCATATTAATCAACTAGTTTTTGATAACTTTCAGAAGTAAGCAAATCATCAAGTTCAGTTAAATCAGATATCGAAATTTTAATGATCCATCCATCACCATAAGGGTCACTATTAATTAATTCGGGATTATCCTCTAAATTTTCATTGAATTCTAAAACTTCACCATTAATTGGCATAAATAAATCTGAGACAGTTTTAACTGCTTCAACCGAACCAAACACCTCTTCTTTTTCAAGAGATTCTCCCTCGGTATCAACATCAATAAAAACTATATCTCCTAATTCACTTTGAGCAAAATGTGTAATACCAACATAGGCTTCATTTCCATCAACTCTTAACCATTCATGATCTTTTGTATACTTTACATCTTTTGGAAAACTCATACTCAATTATTTCTAAATATATTTTTTCAAAAATACAACTTTTTCTATCCTGCCAAAGTAAATCTCAAACTAAATCCAGCATTAGTTATAGAACCTGGAAATGTTGTTGAAATAAATGGATTTGTAATAACTTTATCATAAAAAGCTTTTATGTTTAATCTTTGATTTAACACATAATCAGCAGAAAATTTAATACTAATTATTTGCTGTCCCATTGTAATCTGTTCAACATCCTCGATGACTTTTCTAATTATTGTTTTATTATTTCTAATATTAAGGTCTAATTTTAAATCTAAATCCGAAGACATTTTTTTACCTCTTCCACCAGATATAAATCTAAACTCTACGTCTTTAATTCTAAAACCTGTTCCAATAACATAATCCTTAGTATTTGTTTCAGTTAATTGATTATTCACTAATGATAATGAAAGCATTCTACTATTTTTAATTTCAACCTTAGTTATTAAACTATTTTTCCAGAGCATATCTAATTTAAATAGAGGGCTAAACTGTTCATTTATTGAAACCTGTGCAATTTCTTTTTGAACCTGGTAACTTAGATTGTTTAAATTAATCTCATCTCCATTAATATAATCTAAGTTTGTAGTGTATGAGCTAACACTATATGTGCTTCGATAAGCATGACCTAAACTAAAAGTTTTAAAATATCTTTTAATTGCTTTAATTTTAATTAATCCATCATAGGTTATTCTCCAATTTGGTAATGGAATTTTAGGCATCTGACTTAAAGAAACATTATTTGGATTCTTTCCTCCGTATGCAGCTAAAAATGCAGGAATAATAACTTCTTGCGATGTTGGGCCATAACCACCAGTAATAGTTGTGTCTCCATTATTAATTAAAAACTCAATTGGGAAACCTGTGTTTGAACTTACTGATGATTGGAAATTTGGATTTTGAGAAGCTAATCGATTTGCAATGGTTGCTCTGTAACCTCTAAATTTTGAAAAAGTAGAGGAAGAATAATCATCATTATTTCCTACAAAAGCAGTTGGAAATGATATAAACGAAATACTATAACTTCCAGTTTCTGTAGGACTAAATGAATTAAACCCATTTTGTAAATTATCCCATCTAAAATATTCTTGATTATTAGATGAAGTGTTTTTACTAGCATTTAATTCTATTCTAAATTGATTAAAAGGCTCAACTGTACTTCTTAGTGTTAGATTTTCACTTCTATTTTGTTTAAACTGAGTATTAAGTGATGAATCTTGAGTTATCCATCCCTTGTTTGCAGCAATATTTCTTATCTCTTTTTGGCTTCCTAAAACAAAAGGAATAGATGGTGCCATTGAAGACCATTGTTGTCCAAAAAAACTAGGTTGTGGAATAAAACCTGGAAGTAAAGTACCTCGGTTTTCACTGTAGTTTACGGATATATTCTTAACACCTAAAACAAATCTTGTTAAATGCTTGAAAAATTCAAACCTATCTTCTTTTTCCTCAGCTGCATCCTCATTTCTTACTCTATTTCTTGTTGGTCTCCCTCTGTTATTTCCTTTATTTAACTTTTTAAAATAAGGAACTTTGTTATAAAGAGTAGTTAAATTAATTTGCCCATTATATTGTCTGTTTTGAGAATTTTGAATAGTATTTCCTAAGTTTTCTAAAGAGAGTGGTGCTGCATTCCAATTATAAGTTCCGTTATAGCGAGTAGATAAGGACATGAAATTAAATATTGGAAGTTTATTTAAAGGAAATTGATAATTTAGACTAACTGTTTGATGATAAGAAGTTGGGCGTCCTGAATTCCAAAAATTATTCCAAATAGTATCCATTTTTTGCTTATACTGAGGGTCAGATCTATCAATTCTTCCATAAGGTTCATCAATATTTGCCTTACTATTTGCCGCAAAATCTAATTTAAGAGTTCGTGTTAAATCATATTTAAATTCATACATCTTATTCCACTTAAAAAACTTGTTATAAGTTGGATATATAATCATATTTGAATTATTAATATTTCGCAATTTGACCTCACTATAGTTTCTGTCAATATCTGTTCTGTATGAAAAAGATTTTGGCATATTATTAAAATTAAAATCTTTTATAAATCTCATGTAAGGTGATGTCCCTAAATTAAACTTTGAAAATGGCTTTATATTTTTAGGTTGAGTATTATAGTTATATGTGATTGATCCTCTGTAATTAACAGTTCTATTAAATTCTGTATTTATGTTTCGTATAAAGGTTTCATTTTTTGAATATGAAACTGTAAAATTCTCTACATCATATATTCTACTTTTTCTTTGCTCTTCTCCTTTTTTAATTGTTTTGGCTTTTCTAACATTTGTAAAGTTTATACTATTTCTTTTGACATAATCTTGCGCTATGTTTTTTAATGAATCCTTTTCTTCATTTGTTGACAATGTTTCCAATGAGGTTGACAATAAAATATCTGGGTCAAGAGGATTATATTGGGGGTTTCTAATTGATTCTGATCTTCCTATGTACATTGGTATTTTAACGCCTGTGTTTTCGGGGAAAAACTTGCCTAAATCAAAAGTTGAAGACAAATCATATTGATAAGCGTTATATTTTTGCCTTTCATTCACCTTTTTTTCAATACTACCAAATCCTACAGTACTCATATTTCCTGATATAGTTACATTCCCTACATCAGCTACTCGAGCTGTTAACCTTCCATTTGCTGCCCAACCTCCATATTCATCAAAATCTGTTAACCTAAGTTCATTAACCCAAATTTGTCCACACTTTGACAAACCATCATCTTCAGTATTAAAAGATGTTTTTTTAGGATTTCTTACTCCAATCATAATTGTTTTTACTTGAGAAAGATTAGGATTTCCAACAACAGTGATTTTGCCACCTGATGAATATTTTATGTAGGGACTTGAAACATCAGCATTATTAAAGTTTCTTTCTTGTTTAGCTAATTGAAAGATTTCAAAAGCAATATCAATCTCATTGGATTCAGGCCAGATTTCTTCAGGTGAAGTAGCAAAATGAGGCGTAGGTTTTAAACTTATTTCATATTCATAAAAATTAGAGGTAAAATCAGTTCCTAATCTAATGAAGCAAGAAAGATCTCCATCTTTTAAATCATCTTCTTCCCCTTCAGCATGCACAAACATTTTTATTCTTTTGTATGCTCTAACATCAAGATCAGATGTTTTATATGCAGCTCTTGAATCACCGTCTTTTAAATCACATATTTTTAAAACTAAAGCTTGTTCATTTTGTTGCCTTAGCGTAGTAGTAGTATTATCAATCTCTTGTTCAATTCCAGGAGGGAGAACATAATTAATTGGTGATCTATTACCATTTTCTTCAATATTTACTGCTGACACATCAAATGATGTTTCTTGTTGATCATCAATTGGAATATACTCTCCAGGCTCTGTTAAATCAAAATTATACCTTCTCCACTCTCCCCTAACTAAATCAAATGTTGCAAATCTACAAACGATAGGTTGAGAGAAATTTGTAAAATTCATTCTAATAAATCTTATTGATTTAAAGTCCTGAATTCCTCCAACTACATTATCAGGTTGGTAAACAGGAACTCTAAATTGATACCATTTAATATTTCTTTGAGAACCATTTTCTGTCTTTACACTTGTTTCTAAAACATCTGATATATAACTATCTCCCACATCCATATCAGGAAATAATCTAATCTTATATTGAAAATAACTTTCAGTTTCACTCAAAGTATTATCTCTATTAATATCTTCAGTATTAGGCTGTGTAGATGCTGATGTTGGATAATTTTCTGGCGATTGTTCAGTAGTAGACGAGTTACCATCAGTATTATTATAATCTTTATATCTGTCTAGTATTTGAGTAGATACATTATCAAAATCAGTACCTCTAAAATAATGGAAGTCATCTCCTGATGGGTCATTTATAGCATTTTGATAGGCTGTAGAATTAGTTCCATAAAGCGATTCAATTTGTTGAAGATAATTTGTTTCAAAAAACAATCTTTCATCGGTATTATTAAGTCCATCTAAACCAACATCTTGAAATTCTCTTGAAAGAGGATCGTTATCAAACGCCTCAACTATAGAAAAATTTGTTGGAACCCTTCCCCACTCAGTTGTATCAACATCAACTACTGATGCACTTGTGGGTAATCCATTCTCAAAACTTTTATAACCATCTTTAAGTACGTCTTCAGAAACATTACCCAAGTTAATATACATATCACCACCATTGTGATTAATTAAACCATCTTCAGAATTAAAAGGATCCATCATCCAAAATTCAATAAATTCTATATTAGCCGCTTCAAAATCATTAGTTTCTAATTTTCTCATAATTCCACCCCAATTTTCTGATGGATTAAAGAGTTTACCATTAGACTTTAATCCGCTGATAGTATAGTTATTAGGACCTCTCTCGTCGGGATAATATGCAATATCTAACACACCAAGATTAGTTATTTGACTACCTAAGTCAGGATCTCTATTTGGAAAAACCTCAGTTTCAAGAATTTCCCTAGCATAATGATATGATTGTTGTTTAATAGTACTTCCATTAGCCAATGTTAGAGTTTTATTAATATTAGGTGGCGTAATAGAGGTGTTTCTAAAAAATAAAGGGTCTATTGTATACCAAGCTAATTTTGCTCTTTTATATCCGATTTCTAGATTATTATTTAATGAAGCACCGGGAAACAAATCTTCTTGACCTTGAGGAATACTTGCCATCCTCCATGCTCCCATATTTTTTATATCAATTGATGTTTTACTTGCTTCAAAATCATCAATGTAAGAAACACCTTCCTTTCCTACAGCCCTATGATGTCCTGGAATTAAATGAGCAAATTCTCCAGTAGCTATTAATCTAGATTTTGCTTTTGTTTCAATTAAAGGGATAAAATCTATGGCTTTTGTCATCCAAGGAGCTTCAGTTTGATAGGTTCCATCAAGACCCCATATTGTATTTGATATTGGCTCATCACCAGTGTTAATTTTATCTGTGTAAGGTCTTTCAGTAAGATTTAAAATGGTTGCTCCAATTACAAAATCTTTATTGATATCATAATCTGCATGTAAACCAACCAATGTTTTGTTCTGGATTCCAAACATGGAATTATTTTCAAGTGAAATTTTAATTGGGGTTCCAGAATTTAAAATTCCTTCATTTATGATTGTTACTCGCCCCATATTATAATCCACAGTATAATCTTGATTTTCTACTAGCTTTTGTGATCCAGCAGTAACTGTTACAGATCCTTCTGGAACGTTCATTGCATTTAATCTAATTTCAGCTCCGGATGCTCCTTGGTAACTTCCTTTAATTCTAAATTTATTTAACTCTGGATATTGTTGAGCAACTGTTATGGTTGAATCATAAAGTGCTTGAAAGACATATTTGTCTGCTAGGTTTTGATCTGAAAATTGATTTCGTAAATGACGACCAAATGGCTGAAGAACAGGAAAAATTATCCTGCCATTTGCTGACTTTACAGTTAATCCTTCAATAAAATCAAAAACTCCATCTGATTGGTTATCCATTTGCTGATCTAATTGATCAAGATTCATAACTTTAATTAACGGAACACCTTCAAGATTGCCTTCTGGAATATAATTTGTTAATGCACCAGACTCTTCAGTATTTTCATAAACGACATCTAAAATAAAATCATTATTACTCATCTGGTATGCTCCAAGAGCATATATGTTTTTCATCATTAACTGCCAATTTGGATAATTTGGAGAAAAATTTGTACCCTTTAATAATTTAACAATTAATGACTGAGGTGCTGTTGGACCAGAATTGGTAAATTCTCCTACTTGATAAGTGTTATTTCCAATAGTGTACTGAAAAGCAACTGCTAATACTTCATCATTATTTAAAGCCTGATTTAGAGATATATAACCCAGCTGAGGATGAATCGTATACTCAGATTCAGTTAATTTTCTAGCTCTTTCTAATTTCTCATAATCCTGACCATTTAAGAAACCAATACCTATTTGTGAAGAAAATACATTGTTAACATCATTAATATCTCTTATACCATTAAATTGATTAGTTAAGGATTGGTACATGTCATTGGCAGCATCATTATCAGGAAAGCTACCACCATTTGACAATGTAAATTGTGTGTTAAAAATATTTCCAGTTGTCTCACCTAAATCAAGAAAAGAAACTATATTTCTAGTATCATTAGTAGTTCCAGTTTTATTAGTAATCCATACCTCAACTTTGGTAATGTTAACCGGTGAATTAACAAATGGCAATTGACTAAGCGCTTGGTCATAATTTTCTTTAAAATAGTGAGCTAAGAAAAAATGCTTATTAGCTTCATATTGATCGGCATATATATCAAATTCAGATGTTTGAGCACCGCCACTTACCTCAATTTCAGACATCGTACTTTTTTGCTGAGAGAGGATACCTGTTATTGTAGTTCTTCCAAATTGCATTTGAGTTTTAAAACCAAAAAGAGATTGACTTCCTGTGATAAGAGAACCATTTAATGGTAAACTCACATTACCAACTTCGATTTTTTTAACTATTTCATCTTCGTAGCCAGTATACTCTAGCTTCATATTATTTTCAAAATCAAATGTAGCTTCTGTATTAAAATTAGTTGTAAGCTTTAGCTTGTCACCTATCTTACCAATTACATTCATCTGAATTTTCTCTTGAAAATCAAAAGTTGTTGTTCTTCTTTGCTCTTCAGTTAATGAAGGATTATCAAGCCTATTTATTTTTAGTCCAAAAATTAGCTCTGCTGATCCTTGAGGCCTAATATCGACAGAATTACCACCAAAAACTTTATCAAATGCTTGGCCAGGAATATATAGTTTTGGTAAACCCATTCTTGAGTTTTGCTGAGAACTTCTATCTTTTGATCTTTTGCTCCAATAATCCGAGATAGATTTATCAAAATTATATTTCTGGAATTCTTCAAATGTTAAAACCTTTGGTATTCCAAAATTGTATTCTCCAAGTCTTTGTTGTATTAAATATTGATTGGTCTCAGGATTATATGTGGTTTGAAAATTAAAATTAGATGGTTGGTTCATAAACAAACCACTAGATGAATTAGGAATATATTGATAAGGAAGATTATACTGATTTTCTAATGAATCAAGGGTAACAGATTTTACACTAATTAGAGAACTAGATGTAAAAAAGAAAATTAATAAAAGCTTATTTATATTTTTTTCACTCAAGTTTTATCGTCTTTTTTTAAATGGCTACATTTGACTCAACGCCATTTTTACTAAATCTTCAACACTAGTGATTTCAGGGTTTTCTTTAAGTACTTTGTCAATCTTTTGTTCAGCACCTTTCTTTGCAAAGCCTAAAGCTAGTAGTGCAGATAACGATTCTTCTTTAATTGTATTGTCCTTTTGGAATAAAATATCTGATGTAGGCATACCCTTTGCAACCTTGTCTTTTAAATCAATAATAATTCTTTGAGCTGTTTTTGCACCTATTCCTTTTACATGCTGAATGGCAGCAACATCTGCAGATGTTATATATGATACTATTTCATCAGTATTATAAGTTGAAAGAATAACTTGAGCAGTACTAGGGCCAACACCAGAAACACTGATTAAATTCCTAAATAAATGTCTTTCATCTTGATTATAAAAACCATACAGAGTATGAGAGTCTTCTTTAACAGATAAATGTGTAAATAATTTACATGATTCTCCATCAACCAAGGAATATGTTTGAAGTGACACATTTATTTTGTAACCAATCCCATTGCATTCTATCACAACATATGTTGGAGTTTTCTCTATTAATCTACCTGATATTTGTGTAATCATATTTTTTTAATTAAAAAGAAAACCCTGTACTAAGACAAGGTTTTATAAGTTTGATATTTATTTTTTGGCAAACTAATTAATTACTAATTTTTTAACGGCAACCAATTTTTTATTTACTACCAAATTACCAAAATATATGCCTGAGCCAAATTCATTAGTACTTATATCTAAAGTACCTGTATAATCTAAATCAAAAGTTTTAATCTTATTTCCTAAAATATCTATAAGATGAAATTGAGAATTTTTACCAGCATTATACCTAATAGATGTTTTACCACCTGATGGATTAGGATAAAAATCATTTAATCCAATTACTTTACTAATATCTTCTACAGAACTGGTTCCAGAATCATTAAAATGAACTGTCAAACAAGTAGAGTCAGAAATATTTCCAAGAGGA
The DNA here is from genome assembly GCA_045561575.1 of Flavobacteriales bacterium. GTDB lineage: Bacteria > Bacteroidota > Bacteroidia > Flavobacteriales > BACL11. The sequence goes on along the minus strand of JBJKXM010000064.1, from coordinate 4,206 downwards.
TAAAAGCAATATTCTACAATAGCTCTTGCTTGCTTACCAAAAGCATCATAATAGCCTGTAAAGTTAGTTGAATCTGAGAAGCCCGCTGCAATAGTTCTTATTCCAGCAGGATCAGGCGAAACATAAACTGAAGAAGGCCAGCATGTGGTTCCCCAACAAAAATAATTTTGAGTTCCTGCGGTAGTATCAATAATATTTTTTTGACATCTAACATCTAGAGAGTTAGAAGTTATATTTTTTACAATTATGTAAGAAGCGATTGGCATAGCAGGATTACCACTCACATAATTATTTCCAATCAATTCAATACTTTGTGCTTGAGCATGATTTACAAATACATACTGAGTAAGAAAAACTGATATTAAAGAAAGTATAGAAATGATCTTTTTCATAGGATATTTTTTCTCAAATATACTAAATATTGACATAAGTTTTTTCTAAGCAAAAAATAGGAAATTATAAGTTTTAAAGTTATATTTGTGAAAAACATTTAATATTAAAATATAATTTATGATGAAAAATTTACTTACAATAGCTTTAGCATTAGTGACGACTTTTGCTTTCGCTCAAACTTTTGTAAGTACAACTCCTGAAAATAAGAATGTTGTACTTGAAGAGTTTACTGGTATCTATTGTGGTTTTTGTCCTGATGGTCATGTTATTGGACAAGGCCTACATGATGCTAACCCAAATGATGTATTCTTAATTAACATTCATACTGGTGGTTATGCTAACCCAAACGGACCAAGTGATCCAGATTTTAACACAATCTTTGGAGCAGCTCTTGGATCTGCATCAGGATTAGCTGGATATCCAGCGGGAACTGTTAACAGAGCTACTTTTAATGGAATTTCTCCACAAGGAAGTCCTGGAACAACTGCATTAAGTAGAGGTGACTGGGCAGCTGCATCTGCTTTAATTCTGGCTCAACCTTCATATGTAAATGTTGGAGTTCAAGCATCTTACGATATGTCTACTGGAATTCTTACAGCAAACACTGAAACATACTACACCTCAACAACGTCTAATGTAAATGTTCTACACGTTGCTGTAGTTGAAAATAATGTTCCAGGTCCTCAATCAGGAGCTCAAAATTACAATCCTGGTGCAATTATTTCAGGTCCTTGGAGTCCTACTTATAATCACCAGCACATGCTTAGACACTTAATGGATGGTGCTAACGGATTAGAATTCAATGTAACAACTGCTGGTACATTTGTTCCAAATACACATACTTGGACCATGCCAGTTAATTTAGCTTCTGGACAGTCTACAGGTGGTTATTTTCCAGATCTTGACCCAACTAATATGGATGTAGTTGCATTTATTGCTGAGGGACCAGGAGAAATAATTACTGGTGTGCAAGCACAAGTAGTTCCTATCTTCCCAAATGCTTATGATGCAAATGTAACTTCTTCATCTTCTCCAGATGTTATGTGTGCTACAACTACAGATATTTCAATCACATTTAGAAACTATGGAAATCAACCATTAACTTCATTAGATTTAACTTATGATATTAACGGTGGAACTCCAGCTACTTATAACTGGACTGGTAATTTAGGTTCTGGTGCTCAAACAACGGTAACAGTTCCAAACGTATCGTTTATTCCACAACCAGATAACTTTGGTAATCCAGGAAATACAGTTACATGGACAGCTTCAAATCCAAATGGACAAGTTGATCAAAATACTACTAATAACTCATCTATGAACAAATTCAGTCATAAAGATGCTTCGGGTGATATTGTTCAAGGAATTTCTGCTGGTAATATTAGTGTTGATATTACTACTGACGGTTACCCAGCCGAAACTTCATGGGAGATAGTAGGTGAAGATGGTACAGTATATGGTTCTGGAGGACCTTATGCAAATCAAGGACCACAACCTACAGTAAATGTAGCAGTTCCTGGAAACGTTTGTGTAGAATTTATTCTTTTAGACTCATATGGAGATGGAATGTGTTGTGCCAATGGTGTTGGGGCTGTTTTAGTACAAGATGCTAATGGTACTTTAATTTTTGAAGGAGACCCAGTTAACTTACAAAACTTCTCATCTATTCCAACAGCTTTCTCAACAGGAGCTGCAAGTGGCCCAGCATGGGAATGTTCACCATTTGGTTGTGTTGAAGGAACTCCTGGTCTTGGAATCTATATGTCAGAATCACAATGCGAATCTGATCCAACAACTGGTTGTTATGTAGGACCAACTTGGGACTGTGATCCTGTACAAGGATGTATTGATGTTGGTACTGCCGGTCTTGGAACTTACAATACTGAGCAAGAATGTATCGATGCTGCAACAAGCCCACCTTGTAACGGTGCTGTTTCAATAAACGAAAATGATGCTAACGCATTTGCTCTATATCCAAATCCTGCTCAAGACGTTCTTAACATTGAAGGAATATTTGAAAGCATAGAAATTTATGATGTATTTGGAAAACTTGTATTTGCTTCTGATAATAAATCAGAAGTTAATATATCTGCTTTAGCAAATGGATCATATTATGTAAATATCTTAACTAGTGATTCTGTAATAAAGAAAAAAGTTACAGTAGCTAGATAATATTTTAAAACACTAAACATTAAAAAACCCTAGCAGTGCTAGGGTTTTTTATTACATAAGTTTTGTAAATTTGTTATACTAATTACACAAAAAATGAAAAAAACAGCCTGCTTATTATTCACATTATTTTTATTATTAGCAATACAAACAATTGCTCAAGAAAAATCACTACCAAATGTGGAGGTTAAAACACTAAAAGGAAAAACATTTAATATTCAAAATTTAGATAACGATGGCAAACCTATGGTAATGAGCTTTTGGGCTACATGGTGTAAGCCATGCAAAAAAGAATTAAATGCAATTGCTGAAGTTTATGATGACTGGCAAGATGAAACTGGCGTAAAGTTAATTGCAATTTCAATTGACGACACTAGATCAATGTCAAAAGTAGCTCCTTATGTTAATTCATCAGATTGGGATTATGAAATTTACTTAGATCAAAATTCTGACTTAAAAAGAGCTATGGGTGTATCTACTGTTCCTCATACATTTTTAATAAACGGTGATGGTAAGATTGTTTGGAATCATAAAGGATATATTGATGGAGATGAAGAAAAATTATATGAGGAAATAGAAAATCTTGTTTCAAAATAATATGAAAAATAAATTCTTCATTGTTTTATTTTCATTAACTAGTTTCTTTTTATTCTCTCAAAATTCTGGTCAAATTAGTGGTGACTTTAGTCTTAATCTTCAAAGTTATGTTGAAGATGAAGCTATTAATGCTCAAGCTGCTGATGAAGTTGTTTTAAATAATGCATTTCTAAATTTATTATACTCCAATAGAAATTTAACTATAGGTTTAAGATACGAAAGCTACTTAAATGCATTATTAGATTATGATAGTGAATTTAGGGGGAATGGAATCCCATACAGATTTGCTACCTACACAGTTGACGGCTTAGAAATTACAGCCGGTAATTTCTATGAACAATTTGGTAGTGGTTTAATTTTCAGAAGTTATGAAGAAAAAGGATTAGGAATTGATAATGCAATGGATGGTATAAGGTTAAAATACAAAATTGGAAAAGGAATAAATTTAAAAAGCTTTATTGGAAAAAGCAGGACCTATTTCACATATGCTGAAGGTATATTTAGAGGAGGAGATGTAGAAATTGACATTAATGAAACTCTAAACTTAGAAGGTGAAATGAAATATATTTTAGGAGGTAGCTTTATAAGTAAATATGAAGAAAGATCAAATCCAATTTTTAAAATTCCGCAAAATGTTGCAGCATATTCCGGAAGGTTGAATATAATTAATGGTGGATGGAATTATTTTGGTGAATATGCATATAAAATTAATGATCCAACTAACTCATTACAAGAAAGCGAAATGAACTACGCAAGTGGAAATGCTTTTACAAACAGTATTACATACTCACAAAGAGGTTTTGGAGCAACTGCCGAGATACACAGAGCAGATAATATGCTATTACTTTCTGAAAGAGAAAGGACTGGAAAAGCATATATAATGAACTATATTCCTACACTAAGTAAACCTCATGCTTACACATTATTAGCTATTTATCCTTGTGCTACTCAAGCCATGGGAGAATTAGGAGTTCAATTAGATGTATTTTATAAAATAAAAAAAGGAACCTTATTGGGAGGTAAATACGGAACTAAAATTAATTTTAA
>JBJKXM010000063.1:0-28694 GCA_045561575.1 Flavobacteriales bacterium | reverse complement strand
ATTCAAATTCTGTTAACTTAAAAATAGAATGAGATTCTATGTTAGGTTCAACTATAAAATAATCACCTCCATTAGAATTCTGTAAAACTTGTTGGGCTATATATTTTGCAGGTGACTCTCTTAAATCATCAATATTAGGCTTAAAAGCTAAGCCCATTAGTGCTATTTTAGGCTTTCTTTTATTATTTATTTCAAATTGCAATTTTTCTTTTTGAATTTTTTCGGCACACCATAAAGATTTATAATTATTAACCTCTCTTGCTTTACCAATCATTTTAGATTCTTGTGGGTAATCAGATATAATAAAATAAGGGTCAACTGCAATACAATGACCTCCAACACCACAGCCAGGTTGTAAAATATTTACTCTAGGATGTTTGTTTGCAAGCTTAATTAAGTCCCAAACATTTACATCAGCTTTATCACATATAAGAGAGAGCTCATTTGCAAATGCAATCTGCACATCTCTTGATGAGTTTTCTACCAACTTACACATCTCAGCTGTACGAGCATTAGTTGGATGTAATTCACCTTTAACATAATTACGATAAAATGATATTGCTTTTTGGGTTGAGGCCTCATCTACACCTCCAATTACACGATCGTTGTATACTAACTCATGCATTACATTACCGGGCAAAACTCTTTCAGGACAATATGCAATATACATTTCTTCTTTTAGCTCTGGTCTAGATTGAAAAATTAAATCCTGCATTTTCTCAGTTGTTCCAATTGGCGATGTAGATTCAATTATATATAAATCTCCTTTTTTTAATAGTGGTAAAATTTCTTTTGTTGCTGATTCAACGTAAGATATATCTGGCTCATTATTGCCCTTAAATGGAGTAGGAACAACAATTAAAAAAATATCTGCAGCAACTGCTGAAGTTGATGCTTTGAAGAAACCATCATTTACTGCTTTTGAAACAATTATATCCAAATCTGGTTCAACAATATGAATTTTCCCATCATTAACAGTATCAACAACTTTTTGATTGATATCTACACCTAAAACGTGAGTAGATTTTGAGGCTATTAATGCAGATGTTGGGAGGCCAATATAGCCTAAACCTATAGTAACTACTTGCGGATTCATTATTAAATTTTTTTTATAAATTCTACTATTCTTTTTGATGCTAACCCATCACCATATGGGTTATGTAACTTTGACATTTTTTCAAAGTCGTCATTATTGTTTAGCAGGTTCAATGCCTCAGAAACAATTAGCGCTTCATTTGTTCCTACTAACAAAACCGTGCCAGCTTCTACCGCTTCGGGTCTTTCCGTTGTATCTCTCATAACTAACACAGGCTTGCCTAAACTAGGTGCTTCTTCTTGTACGCCTCCGCTATCAGTAATAATAATTTTAGATCGATTCATTAACCAAATAAAATCCTGATAAGCTAAAGGATCAATTAAAATTATATTTTCAACATCTGATAAAATTTTCTTTACAGGCTCTTGTACTTTCGGATTTAAATGAACAGGATAAATTATAAGACGATTTATATCATCTTCTGCAATTTTCTTTAAAGCTTTGCAAATCCTTTCAAACCCATCACCATGATTTTCTCTTCTGTGACCTGTTACAAGTACTACTTCTTTTTCACCAATTTTTCTTGAGAGTCTATTTATTAATTCGCTTGGGTTTGAATTTACTTTTTCTACTGAACTTAGTAATGCATCGATAACTGTATTTCCAGTTACTAATATTGAATCCTCAGAAATATTTTCTAATAATAAATTATTTTTTGAAACCTCAGTTGGCGCAAAATGATAATCACAAATTCTACCGGTTATTTGACGGTTTATTTCCTCAGGAAATGGAGATAACTTATTATTTGTTCTTAAACCTGCCTCAACATGACATACTTTAGCTCCTGAATAAAAACTCGCAATTGATCCTGCCATACAAGTAGTAGTATCTCCATGTACCAATACATAATCAGGAAGAAACTCTTCAAGAATTGGCTTTAAAGATTCAATTATGGAAGATGTAAGACTATATAAATTTTGGCCAGGCTTCATTAAATTTAAATCGTAATCAGTACTAATATCAAAAAAATCTAGCACCTGATCTAACATTTCACGATGTTGAGCAGTGACACAAACTCTTGTTTCAAAAACTTCTGTATGCTTTTGAAACTCTTTTACTAGAGGAGCCATTTTTATTGCTTCGGGCCTCGTGCCAAAAATTAATAATATTTTCTTCATTTATATATTAAAGAATGTAAAAGTAATCTTTTAAAGCAGATTATTTTTTTAAGATTTAAAAAATCTAGCTTTAAAAATGATAATTATAAATTTAAGATTACCAATTAAATATCTTTTCCACATTCTTCTAGGTTCTTGAACAAATCTATAAAACCATTCTAATCCTATTTTTTGCATGAACCATGGAGCTCTTTTAACTTCTCCAGAAATAACATCAAAACTACCTCCTACCCCCATAATTAAATTGACAGATTGTAATTCAATTTTATATTTATTTAAAAAAATTTCCTTTTTGGGAGAAGTCATTGCTACAAATAATAAATTGGCCTTTGATTTAATAATTTGATCAACAAGTATTTTTTCTTCGTTATTATCAAAATATCCATTTCTGTAGCCTGCAATTACTTGATTTGAATACATATCAGAATAGTGATCCACAATTTTTTTTACAACATGATTTTTAGCTCCAAGAAAGAAACATTTATATTTTTTTTTATGTGCGAGTCCAACTAAATTATCCATTAAATCAATTCCTGCAACTCTTTCTTTAATTTCATAACCCAAGAATCGTGCAGCCCAAACAATACTCATACCATCTGCATTAATTATATCTGAACTAATTACACTTTCTTGTAATTTTTTATCCGTTTGCATTTTTACAACCTTTCCTGCATTAATGACACAATGATGTATTTGCTTATTGCTAAATATTGAATTTTCTATCCTATCTAAAGTTTCAGACATTGTAAGATTATCAAGCGGTATTCCTATAAAATTAACTCTATTCCCCATTCTTTAAATCACTATATAGTTTCTTATATAATTTTGCATTATAATACCAATTTCTTTGTTTATTAATATAATTATAAGCATTGTCTTTAATATAATTCAAATCATCCCTTTCTAAAACTTTAAGCAGAGCTTTTTCGAGCTCAGAAAGATCCCCTGATTTAAAGAGAATACCAGTTTTATCATCTTTAATTAGCTCTTTCATCCCCCCTACATCACTTGCTAAAACTAATTTTTTATATGCCATAGCTTCAAGTGTTTTTAAAGGTGTGACAGAATTAGTCAAATAACTGCTTTTTCTTGGATTTACAATAATGTCAATTTGATTGTATGCCTTTATAATTTCTGAATTAGAAACCTTTCCTTGATATATTATATTATTATTTGATGAAGATAATTTTTTTAAATTTTCGAGTTCAATACCATCACCAAAAATTAATAACTTATTAGGTAAATTTAAATTATTAAATGCTTCAATTAGTAAATCTAATCCTTCAATTGGACTTATGGTTCCAATATATCCAAAAACTAGTTCACTTCTAGTATTTTTTGAAGTAAATATTCTATCAAAATCAACTGCATTTTCAACTACTGTTATTTTTCTTTTCTTTAAGATTAGTCGATTTTGTAATTCAATTTTGAGATTTTGATTAATAGCTATAATATGGTCTGCCAAAAACATACAAAAAGTTTCCAAAAATGTTACAAAGGAAAAAAGTAAAAAATTTAAAAAATTAGTTCTTTTAAATCGTTCTTCCCAAAGTGATCGAACTTCATAAATTAATGGTTTATTTAAAGAAATTGAGGTTATCTTACCAGCAATTAAACAAAAGAACATTGCGTGTGCATGAATAACATCAATTTTTTCTTTTTTTGCAATCTTGTAAACCTTAATAGAAAAACTAATTACTCTAAAAAATTTCTTGATCTGAATAAAAAAGGATGATTGATTTTCTTTTACTAATTCATTATTGTTTGAAAAAGTTCTATAATATTTTATCCCATCTATTTCTTCAAATGACTTACCATTTGTCTTTGGATTTTGAAATGGAGAAGTAATAACAATTGGCTTTAAACCAACTTTTAATTGATTGTTCAAAATATCTCTTGATCTAATACTTGATCCGGAAATATTAGGTAGAGACTGATATAGAATGTGAAGGACTTTCATCTTTTACAGAAAATATGAGCAAATTTAAAAATAAGAAATGAAAGATAGTCCCAGATTGATATAAGCTTGATAATGTAAAGAAAATAATTAAATAGAAAATTATGTACGAAGCTCGCATTTTGGTATTATTAATATTAAAAAGCAATAATCTAAAAAAAACAAAAATTATCAATAAACTTAAAAAACCATACTTAACAAATAAACTCAAATAAGTTGAATCTATAGTATTTAACTTTGTGTCTAAACCTCTATACTTAAACCATGGTATTTCAAAATAAGTACCTAATCCTAACCCATATATATATTCTAAATTATTCATTTTGCTAATTTTCTCTATTGCTGGACCAAATCTTGTAGCAAGCTGTATTGCTACTCCTTTAGATGTATTAGCATCTAGAATTCTATTTGCTTCTAATAAATAACTAGATGATATAAATAAAAAGATAAAAGAGAGAATAGAAAAAATTTTCTTAAACAGATTAATTCTTGAGTATATAAAATATATGACTATTAATGCAAATAGTAAAATCCTCAAATTAGAAATCAAAATAACAATACACGATAAAAAAAATAATAAATTAAAAGATAATTTAGGTACAGATTCTAATATTTTATTCTTTTTGAAAATAGAGAAAATTAAATATAAACAGGCAATGAAAGTTGAAGCATCAAAGTATCTAAAAATATTATCTTCATAATACTTATCATTGAAACTAAATCCAAAATAAATAGCAAGAAAAAATACAATCTTAAAAACAAAAACTAATATCAAAACATTTACTAATTCATTTATTGAAATAATTTTTTGTTTAAAAGTTGAAACAATAACAAAAGCATAAAAAAGTGTTAAAAATGGCCTGATGTCCCTTAATAGATATTTATCAAAAACAACAGAATTTGAAAAAGCATAAATTGAATAAAAAAGAATTAAAAAAACAGCTATTGAAATATTAATAATATTTTTTTTAAATATTATTTTTTCCTTAATAAGTAAAATCAAATAATAAAATGAAAACAGTAAGAAAAAGAAATCATAAAAATATATTCCACTAAAAGAAGTATAATTCATAAATTGATTTGAAGTTGGCAAGATTAAACTTAATACTAAAAAAAATTTAATAGCATTTTTAGGATATAAAAAATATAATGCACCTAGAAAACAAGAAGAAAAACTTAGAAATAAATAAGTAATTATTTCAAAAGACATTTTAAAAATGATTATTATTTTTCAACTCAACATACCAAATCAAACATCTTATTAACCATAAGATTATAACAAATACAATGGTTAGAAGTATTGTATTAGAGTAATAAAATATTAATGGACAAATTAACAATAAACTAATAATTGATTTAATATTAATTTTATAAAGCATTTTATCATTTGAGAGTGCACCAATTGCTGAAGAAAGTAATGAATAAACCAATTTTATATTTCCTAAAATAATTAATGGGATGATAATATTTAAATTAGAAGATATTTCAAGATTGTACAATCCGAAATAATCAATCAGATAAAAAATAAAAAACAACATTATTGAAAAAATAAATGAAGACTTTAAAACTTTTGATATTTTATTATCTAAAATAGTAATTGAAAAATTTTTCTTAAAACTAACAATTTCTTTAAAACCTATATATGATTGAAATAAAGAAAATGGAAACAAAAAGATATTTAAAAAAAAGAAATAATCTCCAAGCATCTCAAGACCAAATCGACCTTCAATAAAAAATCTATCTCCAAAACCCATTAAAGAAATAGTTAAAAGAGCAATGAAAAATAAAAAAGATTTTTTAATCAAAGAAGAAAAACTTTCAACCTTTATAAATTTAATTTTTTTGACCCATCCTAATATAGATATAATTGAAATAGAAAAAGTTATAAAAATTATTATAAAAATATATTCTAATGAAAAATTATTTTTCGACAAAATACAATACAAAATCACTAGTGTCAATACTATTTTCCAAAAATTAAGAACCAATTGAGCTAAGAAAAAACTAGACAGAAGTCGATATAAATTGAACGAGAGTTTAGTTACTATTATAAAAATTGACAATAAAAAAAACATAATGTAACTCACACTAATATCATAATAGTTCTTCATTAAAAAAACACCAATAAAAGAACTTAAAAAAATTGCTATTAGTGATGGAAAAAAAATATTTTTCTGAATTTCTAATTTAGATTTTATAACTGCTGTTCGTAAAAGTGTTTGCTCAAAACCAAACATTCCAAAAGATGATAATAGTGAAACATATGTTATAAATATTGAAAATAACCCATAATCGTTAGCAGATAAATTATCCTTTAAAATAACATTCAATACAAAAAAACAGAGAGAGGAAAAAGCTAAAACAAAAAAAGACAAGTTTTTGCTTATTATATTTAACAAATTAAATTTCAAAATTTGTTGTCATTAATTTATTGATTATACATTTTGTTATAGTATTCTAAATATTTGCCAGATGTTGTGTTTTCTAACCATTTTTTATTAGATAAATACCAATCAATAGTTTTAGATAAACCTACTTCAAAAGTTACACTTGGTTTCCAGCCTAATTCTTTATTAATTTTATTTGCATCAATTGCATAACGGAGATCGTGTCCAGCTCTATCTTTAACAAAAGTTATTAATTTGTCACTAGTTCCTTGTTCACGCCCTAATTTTAAATCCATTTGATTACATAGCAACTTAACTAAATCTATATTTTTCCATTCATTGAAACCTCCAATATTATAAGTTTCCTTTAAACTTCCTTTATGCAAAACAAGATCAATTGCTACTGCATGGTCAACTACAAACAACCAATCTCTTGTGTAGTTGCCATCTCCATAAACTGGCAATGCTTTATTATTTATAATATTATTTATAAAAAGTGGTATTAATTTTTCCGGGAATTGGAAAGCACCATAATTATTAGAACAATTTGAAATTACATAAGGTAAATTATAAGTTTCACCATAAGATCTTACAAAGTGATCTGAACTTGCTTTTGATGCTGAATAAGGAGAATTAGGATCATATGGCGTAGTTTCAGTAAACAAGCCAGAATCTCCTAAAGTACCATATACTTCATCTGTACTAACATGATAAAACAATCTATTATCCCAGTTATTTTCCCAAATTTTTTTAAATGCATTTAATAGAACCATAGTTCCTAAAATATTTGTTTTTGCAAATAAAAGAGGGTCTGTTATTGATCTATCAACATGTGATTCAGCAGCTAAATGAATGATCTGCTCAAATTTATATTTTTTAAAAATTTTATTAATAAAAACCTCATCAGAGATATCTCCCTTTATAAAGGTGTAATTTTCTTTTTTCTCAATGTCAATCAAATTTTCTAAATTACCGGCATAGGTTAGGGCATCAAGATTATAAATATGATAATTCTCATACTTATTTACAAATCTCCTAACAACATGTGACCCGATAAATCCTGCTCCTCCTGTAATAAGAATATTCTTTGTCATTCTTTTATTTATATATTTCTTTTAAATCCAATTCAATCTCGTTAAGTTCTGAATCAAAAAATAAAAACAATTTATTTAATAAAGGTAATTTTTTTTGTGTTGTTGTATCAATTAAAGACATAATAATTTTTAGAGAATGAACTCCTTCAACTACAACCATATTTTTTTCTTTTGAATCATAACAACCTTTACCTATTTTTTTTCCTAAAGTTCTATTTCTACTTAAATTATTAAATGACGTTAAGCATATATCTCCTAATCCACAGGCTAAAAAAAGAGTCTTAGTATCTCCATTAAATTCATTATTTAACACTTTAATTTCATCGAAAACTTTAGAAAGAACCATGAATCGAGAATTTGTAAAAGAAAATTGTTCATCGACAATCCCAAGAAGTATTGCATATATGTTTTTTACTACACCTAAAATTTCTACACCGTTAATATCTTGTGTAGATTCTAAATATATGCAAGTACTATTAAAAATTTTAAAAATAATTTCTTTTTGTTTTTTTGTTGAATAACCTAAGGTTAAAATTGTCTCTGCACGTTCAATAATTTCAACTGCAAAAGAAGGGCCTTTTAAAGAAACTAAATTATCAGATTTGAGTTCTGTTTTTAAAAATTCAATAATTGTTCTTCCATTTGACAAAATACCTTTTGAGAGATTAACTACTAATTGGTTAGCAGAAATATAATTTGAAAAAAACTTCACATTTGCAATTATTGATGAAGAAGGGAGTGCTAAAAAAATCACATCAGCATTTTGAATGTCTGAATATTCATTAGTACATAAAAGTGAATGACTTAATTTCTTGTTTGGGAAATATTTTTTATTGGTATGAAAATTATTTATTTCATTTTTTTTTTCTTCTGAACGAGCAAATATTGTAACCTTATTATTTATATTTCTGGCTAATTCATTTGCAATAGCTGTTCCAAAAGTACCAGATCCTATTATAAAAATATTCATTTAATTTCTTTATTGTTTATACTCAAATTCAGTTGTATATCCTTTAACATTTTCTAATAGTAAATCTTTAATGATATTTTCATTTTGAAGATCTCTTGATTTTTTTATTTTTTGAATAAAATCCATAACTTTTTCAAGAGATAGTTTTTCTTCTCTTGCTTGCATAATTCTTGGATGTTTTGATTGAATAACATCATCACCAATCAATAGCTCTTCATATAATTTTTCTCCAGGACGAAGGCCTGTGAATTTAATTTTAATATCACCATCAGGATTATTGTTATCTATAGGCTTTAATCCACTTAGGTGAATCATTCTATATGCTAAATCTAAAATCTTTATAGGATCACCCATATCTAATACAAAGACATCTCCACCTTTAGCCATCGACCCAGCTTGTAAGACAAGTTGAACAGCCTCAGGAATTGACATGAAATAACGCGTTATATTTCTATGAGTTACTGTTACAGGCCCTCCTTTCTTAATTTGATTTCTAAAAAGTGGAACAACAGATCCAGCAGAATCAATTACGTTTCCAAATCTTACCATTGAAAAACAAGTTGGTGAAACTTGGTCTGCATAAGCTTGTAATATAAACTCAGATAATCTTTTTGAAGCCCCCATGACATTTGTTGGTCTCACTGCCTTATCAGTGCTAATTAGCACCATATTTTCAACTTCAAGTTCTTTTGCGGCTTTTGCAACATTAAATGTTCCTATAACATTGTTATAAACTCCAGAAACAACATTTAATTCTACCATAGGAACATGCTTATATGCAGCAGCATGATAAATAGTATGAATATTATGTTGTTTTATTACATCAAAAATTTGCTTATAATTCGTTACTGTTGACAAGACTGGAACTACTTCCACTCCATTAGTTATTGTTAACTCATGATGTATGTTATATAAATTATACTCTGAATTATCTAATAAAATAATTTTTGATGGCTGTAAGTTTTTTATTTGTCTAGAAAGTTCAGAACCAATACTTCCTCCAGCACCAGTAATTAAAATATTTTTATCATATATATTTTTTCTTAAAAGTTCTTTTTTGGGAAGAACTATTTCTCTCCCCAATATATCATCAACTTCAACAAACTTTATTTGTTCTAGAGTAACTAAATCATTTTCAATATCATCAAGATTTGGAAGAGATCTAACCTCAAGTGGATATCTTGAAAGCTTTTTTAAAATTTCTTGCCTTTGATTTATCCTTGCAGATGGAATAGCTAATATTAGACTTTTAACAGATTTATTTTCTATTAAGTTATTGATTTCATCAAACCCAAAAACTTCAACAGAATTTACTATTGTAGAAATTTTTGATTTATCATCATCAATAAAACCAACAACATTATAATCATTTGTCTTTTTTAAACTTTCTGATATTTGAGCTCCTGCCTTTCCAGCACCATAAATCAATATATTTTTCCTATCTAATTTAAAACTATCCCATGAGTATAATATCCCTTTAAAAAGGAATCTTGAAATAACCAATAACACATTTGAAATAAACCAAAAAGTTAACAAAATAGATCTTGGAAATTGAGTAGGATCATAAAAGAATAAAAAAAGTATTACAATCAGACAACTTAATGTAGTTGCTCTAAATATTTGAATAATTAATTTAAAACCAATGTATTTTAATACAGCTCTGTATAAGCCAGATCGAATAAAAAAGAAAGTAGATATAAAAAGTAACAATAAAAATAGCCACCAATTTGTTTTCATATAATGCAATGGCTCTGCGAAATCTCCAAATCTTAAAACAAAAGCTAATGTCAAAGCAAAAAGAACAACTAACTGATCACTTATTATCATTAGTACTTGCTTATAATATCTACTTAAATTTATAAAACTAGTTTTCATACAATTTTTTAATTATTTGTACTACTCTCATTAAGTCATTTTCATTCATACTTGATCCAGATGGCAGACACAAACCTCTTTTAAAAAGATCTTCTGAAACTCCATTTATATAAGCATCACATGTTTTAAAAATAGGTTGAATATGCATCGGTTTCCAAAGAGGTCTAGATTCGATATTGTTTTTTAATAATTCTAAACGTATATCTTCTCTATTTATTACAGATTTATTATTAATTAAAATTGTTGTCAGCCATCTATTAGAATAATACCCGTCAATATTATTAACAAAAGAAATAAATGGTATTGATGATAAATTTTTTCTATAATAATTATAAATATATCGTCTTTTCTCTACTCTATTTTCTAGTACCTCAATTTGCCCAACTCCTATAGCAGCACATACATTACTCATTCTATAATTATAACCTATTTCAGAATGTTCGTAATGAGGGAAATCATTTCTAGCTTGAGTTGATAAAAATTTAGCTTTTTCTACATATTTTTTATTTTGAGAAATAAGAGCACCCCCAGATGAGGTAGTAATAATTTTATTACCATTAAAAGAAAATATTCCAATTTCTCCAAATGTACCTAAAGGTTGATTATTATATTTTGAGCCAACAGCCTCAGCAGCATCTTCTATGATTGGGATATCATATTTATTTGAAATATTCAATATTTCATTGATTTTAGCAGGATACCCATATAAATGAACTAAAATTATAGCCTTAGGTTTTTTTCCAATTTTAACATAATCTTTAATAGCTTTCTCAAGTAATACTGGATCCATATTCCATGTTTCTGTCTCACTATCTATAAAAACAGGTTTAGCTCCTTGATAAATTATTGGATTAACTGATGCTGAAAAGGTAAATGAAGAACAAATTACAATATCATTTTTTTTAATACCTAATAAAATCAATGCGAGATGAATAGCCGCAGTTCCAGAAGAAAGGGCAGCTACACCGTAATCGTTTGAAATCTTAGATATTTTTTCCTCGAAACGATCTAAATGTGGCCCCGCAGGTGCTATCCAATTTTGAGAAAATGCTTCATCCACATACTTCTTCTCATTATCTGAAATGTGAGGGGGTGAAAGCCATATTTTATTTTTATTAACCAAAATAAATATTTATTAAAAAATTACTCAAAGAGAGTATAAAGAGTAGCAAATATAATCTTAATGTCTATCCAAATATTATTATTCTCGTAATAATTTAAATTCATTTTTACTTTATCTGGAAAAATTACATCATTATTATATGCTATCGGATCTTGTTGATCTAACAAAAGTTGTTCTTCATTTGCATACTTGATACTTGCTTTAGAGGTAATTCCTGGACGTAATTTTAATATATTTCTATTATTTCCTTTTAGCAAATCAGCATATCCTGGCACATCGGGTCTTGGGCCTACAAAACTCATATCTCCAATTAAAACATTAATTAATTCAGGGATTTCATCAATTTTATATTTTCTAAGTATTTTTCCAATTCTCGTAATTCTTACATCATTTTCAAGTGTAATTGTTAATGAATTATTATGATTTACTCTCATTGTTCTAAATTTGATTATTTTAAAAATATCCCCATTTAATCCAACTCTTTTTTGCAGAAAAAAAATTGGACCTGAGGAGTCTATTTTTATTAAAAAAGAAACAACTATAAAAATTGGTAATAAAAAGACAATTCCAACTAATGAAAATACTACATCAAATAACCTTTTAATCATTTTATTCTCTTTATAAGTGCATTAATAGCATAAAAAACAAAATTATATAGGCTAGAAAAAAAATCAAGTTTTTCATGTTTCCTGTAAACATTCCACACATCATAAATAGCTCTTAATTTATTTGAGGTATTTGATGATTTATGTACTCTATAGACAGCTAAATCTTGTGCTATTCCATATGCAAATTCTTCTTGTTTTAATAAATTCAGCCATAATGCCATATCATGAGATGATCTTAAATTTGGCATTTCTATTTTTTTAAATTTTGTCTTATCTATAACAACTGTAAGACAACCAATTATTGTATTTTTTAAGTACATTTTATAAGATATTCTTTCTGGAGCATTAATAGTATACTTAGATTTATTTTTATTATCTGAAATTACACTATATGATGAAAAAACAAATGAGCAATTGTTTTTTTTCATAAAATTTATCTGTATCTCTAATTTTTTGGGTAACCAAATATCATCACTATCTAAAAATGCTATATATTTTCCTTTTGCTATAGAAATAGCTTTATTCCTTGCCATAGCAGGACCTAAATTATGATTTAAAAAAATAGGTTTAATTCTATCATCTTCTTTTGAATATGATTTAATTAGAATTGATGAATTATCAGATGAATTATCATCTACAATTAACATCTCCCAGTTTTGATAAGATTGATTTAAAACAGAAGTCATACACTCTTCTATAAATTTTTCTGAGTTATAACATGGGGTAATTATTGAAACAAGTTCACTCATTAGAATAATTTATCAAATTTAACATACAACGGCGGGAAAAATCTATATAAGAAATACTTAATCTTTAGTCTCAAGGTAAATTTTATATAAAAAATTAATTGTTCTTGAATTGAAATTTTATTTGATATAATTGAATTAATTTTTGAAATCATTTCATCATCAAAATAATTTTGCCAATCACCTTTTTTTCCTTTTCTAAAAAACCATTTTTCTTCATTTAAATATTTCCTGTCCAAATTTGCCCTTAAATTATCAATATTTGTTTCTCTATGTATCTTTATAACTTGATCTTTATTTAAATCTGTTTTTAAATATTTTGCTATCTGTTGAATGGTATCATGATTTTTTTCTAATAAATCCTCATATTTTAATTTAAGACAATCATAATCTTTCCATGCTATTCTATAATCTAGAATTTGTTTTGCCTTATACATGCCCCACTTATAAAAATATTTTTTAAAATCACCCTTTATTTTTTTAGCATTAATTAAATGATGATAATGAGAAACTAACACATCTTTAATATCTCTGTCAATATTAATAACTTTAATATTATCTTGATTAATCATTATTTCGTTAATAATTCTTTCTTGAAAAATATGTGACTTACTTACCCAAATATTTCTAATAGTTGATTTTTCATTATTTAAAAAATCTTCTATTCTAAATCTATTAATCCAGTTGGTGTGTTTTGGGTTTTGAAAAGCATGAGGAAAATCAATATTGCGATAATTATAGATTTCATGTGCAATTGCTGTTACCCAAGTTGAACCAGACTTAAAATTACCATTACTTAAAATTAAGGTAGACTCCTTTTTTTTTGAAGAATATATTTTTTCACATATTCTTTGAATACATTCTTGATATAAAACAACATGTAATTTTCTAAATATATTTAATGGAATTAATGAAAAAAAATAACCAAAGAAAGAAAGAGAATTAATTAAAATTTTAAAAACAGGAGCATATTCAATCTCCATTTTACAATAAGCTTTTCTAAATTTAAACTTATCAATTAAAAAATCATGAATATTAGTTTGATGAGAAATACTTCTAGTTCCATTATTTACATATTTAAAGTTATTATCATTTAAATAATATTTATTCATTGAATAGTATAGTATATAACTTGAGTAATCTCTCAAATACTTTGGGTCAAATTTTATAGTTGAGTAGTCACAATAATCATCAACTACTCTATTTAAACTATAGGCAACTAAATTTTGATTTGCAGAACAATAAACTCCCCAAAAGTCCCATTGCTGATCTAAACTATCTATTTCTTTTCTAAATTCATTTTGATTTAGTTTTTGTAAAACAACATCATACCTTTCCAAAGCATTTTTGTAAACTAAGTAGCCAGATTTTAATAACTCTTGTTTAGATATTTTTTTAACTGAAAGCTTTTTAAATCCTCTTTTTATTTTACTTCTTGTATTTACACTATAATCTTTTAAATCACATTTCTTGTCATTAATTATATACCAAAAAACCGATTGTTTTTTTGAATCAAAATTAGTTGTCCATCTGGCAAAAAAAGCATTATTATTTTTAACCTCCTGTTTTATTTCATTTCTTGATAAACCAATATCTAAATGAGGAGGCTTCCAAGGAATCAATGCACCATGATATTTTCGCCATATACTACTCATTTTTTAAAATCAAATTTTGATTTGTAATAAAACAACACGAAATTATAAATAAGAATCTACCATCATCTAGGCTGCCACTTAACATTGCATTTAATAACAAAAACACCCACAAATAAAATAAGAATGGATAAAGTGAAGTTCTATTCTTCTTATTATTTATCATCTTAGCAAATCCAAGAATGGTTATTTGAAGAATATAGAGTATAAATATTAATCCAGCAATAACTCCATACTCATTAAAAATTTCAAAAATCAAATTATGAGGATATTCATGAGCCATTAAGTGAGTGGGATCCAGTTTATTTGCTTTAATTTGCCAGTTTCCAGCTCCAATTCCAAAGGGATATTTTTTTGTTAAGTTATATGACCGGTCTGCTAATTCAAATCTTGTTTGGGTTGATTCACTACTCCCCCCTCTTTTAGAAACATTTAAAAAAACCCTATCTGTTCTACCTAGTTCTGAGATTTTCTTTGGTACATCGGTAAATAATAATCCTAAAATTATTATTGAAAAAAACATAATTGATCTTAAAAACAATTTTCTAAAATTTAAAAAGAAATAAAAAGCACCAATCAAAATTAATATGGTAATTGGACCTCTACTACCACTTATGAGACAATAAACAAAAAATAATGAAATAAAAAATAGTCGTAAAAGGTATTTTTTCTTTATTGGAAGAAAAATTAAAGCAATGACACCATAACCCATCCATCTAGCAAAAGTTATTGGACCTCCTCCTAAAATACTGATTCTTCCATCAGGTCTTGGAGTTTCAAATAATCCAGTGATAGCAAAAAAACATAACAACAACACTAGACCAATCAATATAAAGAATAGATTTTTAATTTCATGATAAGACAATTTTTCCAAAATTATTATTGAAATAGGAATCGTAATTAATATAAAGTTTAAAAATTTGTATAATCCAAATTCAACAATACCAAAGGTCATCCATAATATTGGAGTTATCAATAAAAGAAATAAATAAAAGAGAAATAAATTAAATTTAGGTTTAGATATTTTTAATTTTTTTATAGAAGATATATATAAAACAGATGTAAAAAGAAAAACAAAACTAATAACAACAGATATATTTATTCCAAATAAAGATAATCTCTCATCATATATTCTTCCAATTGCAATTACAGCGGAAGCAGAAAAAACAAAAAAGAATGATAAAAGATTATTAAATTTCATTTTTTAAAAAAAATATATATGATACAACTGACAATATTAAACTTACTATTGACATTACTTTTAAAAATAAAAAACAAGCGTCAATATTGGTTATTTTTTCTGATATTAAATAAATAACTAAGCAGATGAAAACAAATAATATTACTGAAATTATTTTCTTTGCGAAATCTGAGTTTTTTTCAATACCTAACGAAAAAAAGGGTTGAAAAAAAATTGTTGTAAACATCAAAATAATATAATAAATTGACAATTCCCTGAAAAAGAATGCAGTAGCAATTACATCATCTATACTAAAGGCTCCTCTCATATATATAAACTCAACTATTTCTACACTATAATTCATAACTATAAAATAAAGAGCACCCGCAATTAATGAAGACAATATGATAGATATAAAAAATGGTTTTTTACTCTTATTAGATGAAATCTCTTTCAATAAAATCGTATTAATATTGAAAATAAATGCAGTAAGAATCACATTTAACAAAACAAAAGAATAATTAAAATGTGTAATATCATTTGAACCATTAAATCCAGTTATAAATCTGGAAAACAATAAAATGAATAATGAAATATTACCTAAAGATAAGATTGATAAATTAAAATCTTTCTTTGAAACATTAACCTCATAACCTTTATTTTCATACAATATTGGTTTAATATAGATATAAGTTAAACTAATTACACCAAAAAGTCTACTAATTGCAGTACCTATAACTGAAAATAAAAATGAAAATGGATAAACAAAAAAAGTAGCAATAAATACATTCAATGATGTTGCAATAGAAAATTTTCTAAATTCACCTTTAGCTTGAAGAATAGTTAGAAAAATAGAATTATAAAAGTTAATAGATAATATAAATGATAAAATTAAAGATGTTGTAACAAATAAAAGATAAGAATTTTTTATTAGAAAAAAAATAAATACTAATTGGATAATGAACGAGATTATAAATATTAAAAAAGCAGTTTTTTAGAAAAATGATTTACTCCTTTTAAATTTAACTCCTTGTGCTCATTAAAGAGTCTTGAGAATTTTGGCAATAAGTTAGCTTGTAGAGCATTTCCAAAAGCAAATTGAGATAAAAAATCTGTAATTGTTTTTAAAAATAAATAATTTGCATAAACAATAGACGAGCCAAAAATGAATGCTAAAATTAGTTCTCTAAAAAAACCAAGAATTTTTTAAAAATATTAGATGTAAATAAGTAAGTAAAATTAAAGAATGAAAGTGAAAGATTAAATCTTGGACTTGCCACTAGATGTACTATTTAACACCTATTTGAAAATAATTAAATCCTGCTTCAGTAATATAATCTTTATTAAATTGATTTCTTCCATCAATAAACACATTACTTTTCATAAGATTTAACATTTTATCAAAATCAGGACTTCTAAACTCTTTCCATTCAGTTACAAGTATTACAGCATCAGCATCTATTAATGTGTCATATTTATTTAAATGATAATTGATATCATAACCTTTTAAATAAAATTTTGCTTCTTCTGTAGCTTTTGGATCATATGCATTAACAGTAGCTCCAGCTTCAATCAAAGATTTAATCAATGGAATTGAAGGAGCTTCTCTCATATCATCTGTTTCTGGCTTAAATGAAAGTCCCCATACTGCAAACTTAAATTCACTTAGATTATCACCAAATTGATTCTTAACTTTTGTAAATAAAATTTGCTTCTGTTCATAATTTACTTTCTCAACAGCTGAAATTAAACTTGGATTATAATCAACTGAATTTGAGATATTTATTAATGCTTTTACATCTTTTGGAAAACAGCTTCCTCCATATCCGCATCCTGGATATATAAATTTATAACCAATTCTTGAATCAGAACCAATACCTTTTCGAACTTGATTTACATCAGCACCTACTTTTTCACAAATATTTGACATTTCATTAATAAACGAAATTTTTGTAGCAAGCATAGCATTTGCAGCATATTTTGTCATTTCAGCAGATCTTATATCCATAGAAATAAAACGATCAGAACTAACTGTAAATGGTGAATATAACTGTCTCATTTGCTGAATAGATTTTTCATTATTAGATCCTACAACTACTCTATCAGGATGCATAAAATCTTTTATTGCAGCACCTTCCTTTAAAAACTCAGGGTTTGAAACGACATCAAAGGTTAAATCTGAATTTCTAATTTCTAGACATTCTTGGATTGTTTTTCTAACCATATCAGCTGTTCCAACGGGTACAGTAGATTTATCAACAACTATTAAATGGTGTTGCATATTCTCCCCTATTGATTTAGCAACTGACAAAACATATTGTAAATCAGCACTACCATCTTCACCCATTGGAGTTCCAACAGCAATAAAAACTATGTTAGATGCTTGTAAAGCATCATTAATATTTGTAGTAAATAACAATCTATTTTTTGCAAAATTATTTTTTACGAGTGGATCAAGTCCGGGTTCGTAGATTGGAATTATTCCATTTTCTAATGCATCAATCTTGTTTTGATCAATATCAACACATGTTACAGTATTGCCCATCTCTGCAAAGCATGCAGCAGCTACTAAACCAACATATCCAGATCCTATTACTCCAATCTTCATAATTTTAGTTTAACTCTTTTATAAACGATATAATCAAGCTAAATAAGTAACTAATAAAACCTCCTAGTACACTCCATAACATTATATCTCTTTCTGTCTTGTTTGTCTTTGCAAAGTCTTGCACAAAAAATAGTGGTTTTAATAAAGATATATTTGTAGTGGCATCTTCCTTTAATTGAACCAAAGAAATGATTTGATTACTTATAGTCTTATCTTCTTTACCACTAATAATATTAACAGAACTTAAATCCAAGCTGTTTTTTGCTCCTTGAATTCTCATTTCTGATAAGACGTTAATTTCTTTATCAATTTCATTAATTAATCTGTTATTACCATCAATATACATTTTATGATATTGTTTAATGAAACTATTATTATTAAAATAGGTAATTAAACCCTTTTGTACATCATCAATAATAGTATTATCAAAGACCGATAAACTAATTTCAAATTTATTAAGCGCATAATATTTTTCATTCATATCTTGTTGATACAATTGCTCTGCTTCAATATGCTTTATTTTTTCGGTCATATCTTTATCGATACTTAGTAAATCTGATAGTTGACCATAATCTTTATTTGCAATATTTATTTGAAGATAGTTTATTAAATCAACGGCAGTTCTCTGACTTAACTCTTCAAGTTGTTCGAGTCTTTCATATTCTGAGATACCAGACATACATATCGCTTTTGTTTCATAATAAGCTGGTTTAAGATTTTGAAATAAAATTACTGACACTATTCCAGCTAGAATGAATACAAAAATCAAGCTTTTATTTCTTTTATTGAAGTGAACAAATTCAGAAAAAATTTGTCTTATATTAATTTCTTCATTCATAATTTAAATATTAAAATTTCCATGTTGCAAAACTATACACATTTTTCAAATCTAAAAGTACAAGATTTCCTTTAGATATTTTAAGAAAATCATTTTTTGTCAACTCATAAAAAATATTATGTGCTACTGCTAAAATAAATATATCATATTTCTTTGAGTTTTTAAACGGGTTTTTTGTCATTATATTATCTATTTGTAAAAGAGGATCATATATATCAACATTACAATTAATTTGACGTAAACCAATTACAATGTCATTAACTTTTGTGTTTCTAATATCAGAACAATTTTCTTTAAAAGTATAACCCAAAACTAAAATATCATATGTATTATTATTTGGTAATGAATCAATTTCATTTTTAACCTTATTTACAACAAATTCAGGAACAGAGTTGTTAATTTCTCTAGAAGTTTTTATTAAATCTGGGATAAATCCAGATTGTTTAGATTTAAAAATCAAATAATACGGATCAACACCTATACAATGCCCACCAACGAGACCTGGAGTATAATCAATAAAATTCCATTTAGTTTTTGCAGCATCAAGAACTTCATTAGTTGGAATATTTAAAGAATCAAACATCATTGCAAATTCGTTCATTAAAGCAATATTTACATCTCTTTGGGTATTTTCAATAACTTTTGATGCCTCAGCAATCTTTATAGAATTAACTTTATATGTTCCCGCCATAACTATTTTACTATAAAGATTATCTACAAAGTTTGCAGTTTTTTTATTTGAACCACTAGTAATTTTAACTATTTTTTCTAATGATTTTGATGAATCTCCAGGGCTAATTCTTTCAGGGCTATATCCACAAAAAAAATGTGTATTGTAAATTAGATTAGATTGATTTTCTAAAATAGGCACACAAATATCTTCTGTTACTCCTGGATAAACTGTTGATTCATAAATCACAATATCATCTTTTCTTAGATATTTTCCAACAATTTTACTTGCAGATTCTAAATAAGACAAATCTGGTTGATTTGCTTTTGTTACAGGTGTTGGTACTGTAATTATATAAACATTCGAATCTAATAGACAGTCACTATCGCTAGACAGCATAAGATTGTCTAATTTATTATTGTTTAGATTTTTTATTAAATCAATATTAATGTCGTATCCTACAGTTTTATAAAATTTACTAAAACTTTTAGCTAAAGGAAACCCAACATATCCAAGTCCAATTATTGCTATCCTAATTTTTTTATCCATATGTAAAAAAAGCCCCATAAAGGGGCTTTTAAACTATATTATAATAGTATTAATATTCCCAAAGATCATGTTCAATATTAAATATTTCTGCTTTAATTCTTTCTGCTTCAATAAGTGCATCTAATCCGACCATGTACTCATTAATTCTTCTATTTGCTGCATTAGCTTCCATTGTAATGGTACTACTAAACATCCTCTTCCAGAAGATATCATCGTAAGTTCTTCTTTCAGCATCGTTTTTTACAGCGTTAAAAACCTCGGCGTTAATTAAAATTTCTCTTGCTTCTGGAAAATGCACCCAAAAAAGAGGAGAAAAACTTCCAGTTAATCTTCCTGTAACCTCATCTCTATCTTCTTGTAAAGGAGCTAATCCTATAATTCTGACTTGCATATTTGAATACTGCTTATCGAAGAACCACTCTTCTTTTAATCTCCATTTCTTTACAGAATTTCTATCAAATTCTTTTTTAACTAACTGATTCTTTTTTGCTTCTTCAGGATCAGCACCTGCAGCAACGGCATCCCAATCTATAACTTCAACAATCTCTTCTTTTGCACCACCTATTTTCTTTATTTCTTCTTGAGTCATTGGTTCTCTAAATTCATCATCTATTGCTGCATTACCATATGCTGTTATACTTCCTTCATTTATGGCAGAATAAATAACATCAATCAAACTTTTTCTGTCTCCTGTAGTTGCACCTACTCCATCATTTTCAGGATAATAAAAAGGATGATTCATCTTTTCTCTAAGATCAATTTCTCTCCATATTTTTCTTGACCACATAACATCAGCTTCTCTAAGTGGAGCGTATGATTGAACTTTCTTATTTAACGTTATTTCTTTCTTATATACTGAATTCATATCTTCAATACTTAAGACATCTTGTGCATTAAGACTGTTTGTAAAACATAATGTGACTATTCCAACTAGGAATAAACCTGATAATAATTTAATTGAATTTTTCATAATTTTATTATTTAATTTCTAAAACTAAAGGATCTAATTGACGAACCTTTGTATTTTTTGTATCAACTCTTTTTGCTTGAATGTTTGATATAGTTATTGTATTACCTGATTTAGTATTTTTTATAATATTAATCATTTTATCACTAAACGCAGGACCTTTAACATCTTCCTTCATTTGTTCACCTTTGTACATTCCTGTTAATCTGTATGATGTAATAAGATATCTTACACCTTTAAAATCAAAATCTTTTAGCTCAGCCAAAACTCCACCTGAATTTACAAGTTGCATTTTCTCAATTACTAAAGTTCCACCAGCTTGTTTTGCTAGTTGAACTTTTGCTTTTGGAGGTGGTACCTCTTTAACTCTGAATTCAACAGCCCCCATTTTTGTTTTTTTACCATCAATTTTAGCATATAATACTACAGAAGCCTTTCCTTTTTTTACAGGTCTAGCAATATATTCCCCAGAACTTTTCTTCTTTGCGACTATTGATCCATTTGAAATAGATGCCGAAATCTCTCCAGCAGAGAAACCCGGAACTGATATTTGCAAAGGATTATCAACTTCTAAATAAAGAATATTCATATTAACTGGTGAAACTACAGCAGTTTTATTAGCAACTAAATAACTTCCTTTAAATGGATAAGTTTTGGTTCCTGTTTCTGTTTTCATAGAAATTAAGCCACCCCAATTTTGCATTCCAACGGCTTTAGTTCTTTGACTAAAGATTCCTTTACCATTTACGACTTTAATTGTATCGTAATCACCAACCATTTCATATTGACCAGGAGCAATTGAATCATATTCTCCAACATAAATTAATGGATCTTGGGTAGTATCCTTGGCTGAAATAAAAATTTGCGATCTAAAAGAATCACCTCTTAGTACAAAAGTAGATGTAGGAATTTGAATTGCTTCAGCAGAAGTAAATTTTAATGAACCTGCATCAATATTTTCTTTTAATAGCTTAATAATGTCAGCTTCAGTATTTCTAACATCTGATTGCATTTTTGATAAAAGTGTTAAAGCTCCAACTGAAGGCATATCTAGAAAATTATATTTTTCCCAAGAAATATTACCTTGAGCACCTTTTCCAACTTTATCTTTTGTTGACAGAGCAGAGGTAATATTATTTATTAAAACCTCATTACTTCCAGCAAGAGTTACTAAATTATTTTTATATGTTTCAATCTGTTGCTTTAAAGATGTTGCTGCTCCAGTGAGGATTAGGATCTTACCAGGAGTATCTCTATTTTTTTTATTATAAAGATAAGCAATAGGTAATTTTCTTTGCTCCTTGGTAAGTTTTTCCCACTCAAGTTTAGTTTCATTATTTTCAATTATTTCACCATTTAAATCTTTGTATTGTCCTAAAAAAACTGATTTATCTACAGCAAGAACTAATTTATATTTTAATTCCTGAATATAATTAATAATAGCATCTGCCTCTCTTTTTACTGCTAATGCTTGATCTCTAAATGGACCAGCTTTAACAGGATTAAGCTCTGCTGCAGCAGTAAAATCATTATATGTCTCAACATTCTTAGTTGCGAAATTCGAGGTTGTCCTTACAACACCGGTGTTTACCTCAAAAAATGAATTTAATACTTCTTTTGATACATTTAATGCAAGTAATGCTGTTAGCACTAAATACATCATGTTAATCATCTTCTGTCTGGGAGAAAGGTTTCCTGAAGCCATCTATCTTGTTCTGTTATTGATTAACAATTATTTATTTGGATTCATTGCATTAAGCATATTTGCATATACTGAATTCAATGCTTCTAAGTTTTCGGCTAGGTTAGCAACTTGTTGTTGAAACTTTTTAGAATCTTCAACTGAAGATTGTAAATTTTGTAAAAACAGATTTGTTGCTTCCATTTGCTGATTAGATGTTTGAAGTTGTAGCTCATATAAAGAATTTAGAGCATTCATGTTTTTTACACCTTCTTGTATTTGACCATTATATTCAGAAATGGCAGAAGCTGCAGTAATTGTTTCATTTAATTGTTTTGCAGATTCTCCAAATGATCGGAGCCCTTCATTTAAGCTTTCAATTAACTCATTATCAATTTTTGCTCTTTCAAGGGCTTCATCTAGTTGTTGTGCAGGTCTTTTGTTATCATCACTCATATGAGCTAATTCTGGATATACTAGTGACCAGTCTGGCTCTTCATGTGCTTTTTCAAATGCAGAGAAAAAGAAGATTATAGCTTCAGTACCAAGACCAATTGTTAAGAAAATGCTGGCAAATGGCCAATTTTCAATCTTGAATAGTGCACCAATAATTACAAGTGATGCACCCCAACCATAAAGTTTTGGCATCATTACTTTATACCATTTAGCTTCAGTTATATTTGATAATTTATCTGCAAATCCCATTTCTTACTTATTTTTTTAAATTAATATTTTTATTGAAAGTCTTTTTTGTCTCTACCAAGGAAGTCAACTGCACATCTAAAACCTATGTAACATTTTGCAGTATCCTGATATTCATATGTTCTTGTACTATTTTGAATAAAATACGCAATATCTTTCCATGAACCTCCTCTAATAACTTTTCTTTTAAGGACAGGATGATCATCTTCATTTGCATTGTAATGATAATCAGAATTCATATCATGAGCATAGCTAAATGCAGATTCATCAAATGTGTTAGATGTCCACTCAGCTACATTTCCTGACATATCATATAGGCCATATCCATTCGGATTGTAAGAAGCTACTTTGACAGTTTTTAAACCACCATCAGCTACATAATTTCCTCTGAGTGGCTTAAAATTAGCCAAGAAACATCCTTTATTATTTCTAGTATATGGCCCTCCCCATGGATATGGAGATAGATCTTGACCACCACGAGCAGCATATTCCCATTCTGATTCTGTTGGTAATCTAAAATCAGGGGTACCTTGTTGATTGTTAGCTCTTAAAAACTTATTCATTTCTTGTGTTCTCCATTTAGTAAAAGCTACCGCTTGCTTCCAACTAACTCCTACAACTGGGTAGTCGTCATAAGCTGTATGAGAATAATAATCATTTGTATATGGCTCATTAAATGAATAAGCATAATCATGCATCCAAGCTAATGTGTCAGGATATACATTCACATTAACTACAGATAAAAATTCACTTCTATCTCTCTTTCCAGACGCATTTCCTTCTCTTTTTGATTTATTAGAAGCATCTTGAAGATCTAAAACCTCATATTGATAATTATATTTTCTTGTATCAAATTCTCTTAAAGAATTATATCTCTCATTTGAAGAAAGATACATTTCTTCCTCAAGAATTTCTCTTACTTCTTGGTCGTTCCATCTAATTTTAGTTTTCCAATTTATTCTTGCAGGATCAAGGAAATTTCCAAATTCATCCTCTTCAATAAGATGACCTTCAATTCCGGCTTCACCAAGAATGATATGAGCTAATGAATCTCTTACGTAATTTGTAAATTGTCTATACTCATTATTGGTAATTTCAGTTTCGTCCATATAAAATGCTCCAACAGAAACGCGTTTTGATGCTGACACATTTGCAAATGGAACATCTTGATCAGATGGTCCCATTACAAAGCTACCTTGAGGAATAAATACCATTCCGTAAGGATCAGTAGGGTTCCAAAATTCTCTTTGCTGGACACCAACTAATTCTCCATTTCCAGAACTACCACATGACATTAATATGGTAACTATTGAACTAATTAAAAATATTTTTTTCATAATTATCTATATTATCACTAAAACGTTAGTGGGTTAAACTATATTTTATAAGAATCTAGGATTCTTGTATCTTTTTATTTGTGTATCTACTTTTATATCAAAGTTATATCCTAACATAACTTCAAAACTATTTTTATTGATTTCACTTACAACTAAATCATAAGCTAAACCTAATCGTAAGTCTTTCATTAACTCTAATCCGGCTAAAATAACAACTCCATCATCTAATCTGTAACTTAAACCACCCCAAATCTTATCATTATACAAAAGATTAGTATTTATATCAAGCTGTGAACTTGAACCATCTGATTTTAAATAAATGGATGGGTTTAATGATAAAGCGGAAGATATTTCATGATAAGAACCTGCAATTAAAAAATAATGCTGTTTTAATTGCTTTATACTACCATCAGAAACATCAATACTTGGCTCAGTTAAATGAAGAGATGAAAGTCCAAAATATACATCTTGGGTATTAAAATAAATACCTGCTCCTAAATCAAGGGCGCTTCCTGAAACTTCACTAGTAGGTATGGTATTATCTCCAGTTTCAGAAGGGTTTAGCTGACTTCCATCTAAACCACTTTGGTACATACCAAAAGAAAAACCGATTCCAAGCTGGCCGCTTCCTAATTCAGCTTGATATGCGTATGATAAATTAATGTTAGTATTGTCGTATGCTGCTTCTTGATCAGAAAAAACAGTCAATCCTATACCCCCTCTTAACATTTCGATTGGTGCATGAACACTTAAATTTGTTGTTTGAGGTGCTCCTTCAAAACCTGTCCATTGCGAACGAAATAATCCAATTGCAGATATAGATTGATTACTACCAGTGTATCCTGGATTATTAGCTAGTTTATTGAACATATTTTGACTAAACTGAGCATCTTGCTGTGCATGTAAGTCTGTCAAAAAAAATGCAATAGTTAATACAAATATTAATTTTTTCATATTATTTGAAGGTCTTAACTAGTTAAAATTTCTGCTAATTTAAACAATTTTTAGTAAAAAATAGAAAATACACCTCTTTAACCTTTAAATTTCTTGTTCTTAAAATACAATAAAAATGTGTAAAAAATCATAATTGTCTTTTTCAAAAGGTTCATAAATAATTAGACGAAAACAATAATTTAGACCTTCTTTATTCTCATAAAATCTAAGAAAAAATTAAGAAAGTTTATTAAAAGTTTTTATCCACTTATTTGGGATTTCCCCACGGTTAGCTTGCTCATAATCCTCGTAAGAACAAGCCACAAAATAATGATCTAAATTAGAATTATCTATATTTTTATAAGGTACACCCATCCACCATCTCGAACTCAGATTACTTTTATAGAATATGATCTCATTTTTACCATCATCAAATGAAACAGTATATTTTATACAATTTTTAACGTTAGGATTTAATTCATTTTTTCTAGATTTTATACCATCTAAAAAATACCAAATCATTTGTGAAACTAATTGAGCATTTAATCCATTTAGGTCAAGAAGTTGATTGTATTCACAAATTGCTAGTAAACTTATCTTATCACTTAATCCAGCGTACCTCATAATTTTACATGCCTCAACGCTAGAAAGCCCATTGGGACTTGAATACTTATTTGCGTTTAAATCTGAACTTTTAATTGAAGACAAGTCAAAACTTAACATATCTGTATTTCTTAATACAGGCTCAACATTTCTAATTTTGGAAGTCACATTTCCTAATCTTAATGTGTCAAAATTTAATTCATTAAGCATGTTTATTGCAAGGGGCGACACAAAAAATGTTTGATAACCAATGTTAGAATAATGAAAAAGATTATTAGGCTTAGCCTCTAGTATTTTACTGAAGAAATTTTGATTAGAAATAGTTTCATCTTTCAAACCTAAGTCAAACTTTTTATCAACTGTAGTTAATGTCATTGACCTATCTAAAGATGAATATGCTTTATAGAGAGCATATGTAATATCATGACCACCACCAATAATAACAGGTAAAATACCATTTTCTAAAAGCTCAACGCACGCCTCCTCTATTTTTTTAAAAGATTCTTTTCTACTTTCTTTTATGTCAAAAAAACCTAAATCACAAATTCTTGGAGCTTTATCAAAATGTAAATTATAAATTTCATTTCTTATTTTACATTGTTTGTCAGTAGAAAGATTTTCACTCCCCTCATACTCCCTAACATTAAAGATAGCTAATTCACAAAATTGATATTCAGGAAAAACACTTAAATTATGAGTTTGTATCTGATGCCCTAATTGAGTTGTCTGCCAATTATTTTGGTTCTGATAAACTTCTTCTTTTAAGGGATTAAAGTAGCCTTTAAAATCCATTATAAATTCTTATTTCTTTTTTTGATTTTCCATCAAATCTAAACAATCTTCACGAGATAATTTTTTTGGATCTAAATCTTTTGGGATTTTAACATTAATCTTTTTACCCTTATCAGGTGAAATTTGAATAAAAATACCATACCTACCATTTAGAACTTGTACTAGAGGATTTCCATCAAAATTTGCAACTATTCTATCCTTATCAGCCTGTATTTTGGCTTTGATAAGCTCAATAGATCTTTCTAGAGAGATTGTTAATGGATCTTCATTGTCAGTTTTTTTAATTGATGTAAATTTTCCTTTAAATCTTAAATAAGGACCAAATCTACCAATTGCAGCAACTATTTCTTCACCTTCATAAACTCCTACTGTTCTTGGTAAATCAAATAGCTTCATTGCTTCTTCAAATGTGATTGTTTGTATTGTTTGACCTTTTAAAAGAGAAGCATACTTTGGTTTTGGATCATTTTCATTTTCTGATTTTTCTCCTAACTGAATCATTGGACCAAATGGACCAATCCTGGCATATAAATTATTACCAGTTTTTTCATCTACCCCTAAATTTCTCTGACCTAATGATTTTCCTTCAGTTTCCGAAACTTTTTCTACTTGATTATGAAATTTAGAATAAAATGCAGCAATCATGTCATTCCATGCTTTTTTTCCTGCTGCGATCTGATCAAATTCATCTTCAACACTTGCAGTAAAGCTATATTGCATTATATTTTCAAAATTCTTCAACAAAAAGTCGGTAACTACCACACCAACATCTGTTGGGAAAAGTTTATTTTTCTCAGCTCCAAAATTTGACTTAACCTCTTCTTGAGACAATTTACCATTCCTTAAATTAATTAATTTTGAAACTCTTTCTTTGCCGTCTCTACTATCTTTCTCAACATAACCTCGCTTTTGTACAGTTGTAATAGTTGCAGCGTATGTAGAAGGCCTTCCAATTCCTAGTTCTTCCATCTTTTTCACTAAACTTGCTTCAGTATATCTAGCAGGGTGTCTACTAAACTGCTCGCTAGCAGAACCTTCAATTAAACTTAAATTTTCTTTTACTTCAAGTGGAGGCAAAATACCCTTGTCATTTAAATTTTCATCATCTTTTCCTTCAAGATAAACTTTCATAAAACCATCGAAAGTTATTACTTCACCTCTGGCAGTTAGTTTTTCCTCAGTATTTGAGAGTCCAATTTTAACTATTG